>NZ_NEJU01000039.1:0-14267 GCF_002113295.1 Pseudomonas sp. B10(2017) | reverse complement strand
AACTCAGCAGTGAAACGATGCATCGCCGATGGTAGTGTGGGGTTTCCCCATGTGAGAGTAGGTCATCGTCAAGATTCATTTCGCAAAACCCCTATCTGCGCATGCAGGTAGGGGTTTTGTCTTTAAGTAGGAACTACAGAGATTCGCAGGCACGTCCGAAGGACGGGCCAGCACACAGAATTTCTTGACGACCATAGAGCATTGGAACCACCTGATCCCATCCCGAACTCAGCAGTGAAACGATGCATCGCCGATGGTAGTGTGGGGTTTCCCCATGTGAGAGTAGGTCATCGTCAAGATTCAAATCCAAAGCCCCTGTCTGCAATGCAGACAGGGGCTTTGTCTTTTCCGGGGGAGCTTTCAGGTGAGCGCGCTTCCCGTGTAGGACCGGCCTTGTGTCGCGATAGCGTCAGAACTGGTAGCTGACCGTGGCACTGACATTTCGCTCTTCACCCATATAGCAGTAGTTCAGGCTTGCACACGAGGTGATGTAGCTTTCATTGGTGAGGTTATTGGCATTCAGGCGCACATCCATCCCCCGGAGGCCGACCTTGCCCAGGTCATAGCCGATCGAGGCGTCGAACAGGGTATAGGAGGGCACCTTCATGCTGTTTTCCGCATCCACCCAGCTGTATCCCACATAACGCACCCCACCGCCCAAGCGCAGACCATCAAGTGCCCCTTGGTGGAAGTTGTAGTCAGTCCAAAGCGAAAACATCTGTTTCGGTGCCTGTGTTGGCGAATTGCCTTTGTTATCCAGGTTGCCAGACACCAGGCTGGGCATCGACTTTGTGTATTCGATATCGGTAAAGGTATAGCCGCCCAGCAGCTTCAAGCTGTCGGTCAGCTGCAAATGGGCCTCCAGCTCAAGCCCTTGTGAGCGCACTTGCCCTACAGGGCGATAGAAGTCCTCGTCAGGCTGCTTCGAGGCCAGGTTCTCCTGCTCGATGTGGAACACCGATGCGGTGAACAGGTTGTCGCTACCCGGCGGCTGATACTTGATACCTGCCTCCCATTGAGTGCCCTCGGTCGGTGCAAGAGGGCGGCCTTGCTGGTCGGACACGGTATTGGGGTTGAACGACTCCGAGTAGCTGACATAGGGCGCAATGCCGTTCTCGAACAGGTAGAGCACCCCTGCGCGGGTAGTGAACCTGGAGCGCTGGTCACTGACCTTGGCGTTGCTGTCGCGATTCTCCTCGGACACCCTCACCCAGTCCTGGCGCAGTCCCAACGAGAAGCGCCATTGGTCCAGCTCCACCAGGTCCTGCAGGTAAACGCCCGTTTGCTGCAGGCGCCGCTGGTAGCGGTTCTCGCCCAGCACCTGAAGGTTGCCGTTGCCGTATTGCGGGTTGCCGGCATCCAGCGGATCGACTGTGCCATAACGCCAAGCCACGTCGGCCTTGCGTCGCTGATAGTCGGCGCCCAGCAGCAGGGTGTGTTTGGCGGCCCCGGTGAAGAATTCCGCCTGCAGCATGTTGTCGATGATGTACGAATGCAGGCGTTCGTCGCCGCCGGTATAGGCGCGGTTGAGGATATTGCTGTCGGCATCCGCCCAACCAGCGGAATACACCTGGTCCATCGACACGTCGGAATCCTGATAGCGGAAGTTCTGGCGTGCCGTGAACACATCGTTGAAGCGATGCTCGAACTGGTAGCTGAAGGACTGTTGGGTACGCTCGTAGTTGTCGATACCCGGTTCACCTTCGAAGAAGTGGTCCGACAGGCGCAAGCCGTTGCGCTTGTGCAGCATGCCATCTGCGGGGTTACCGCCGTGATAGCCGCCGTTGGGGTCGTGTTGCAGGTAGGCCTGCAGGGTCAGCGAAGTATCTTCGTTGAAGTCGATACTGACGGCCGGCGCGATGGCGTAGCGTTCTTCCTTGTTGTGATCGAACTGCGTGTCGGAAGCATCCGCCAGGCCTGTCAGGCGATAAGCGATACGCTTGTCGTCATCCACGGGGCCGCTGAAGTCGAAACCCGTGCCACGCTGGCCTTGGGTACCAAGGGTGGCCTGGACTTGATGGTAGGGGGTAAACAGCGGCTTCTTGGTGGTCAGTGCCACCAGGCCTCCTGGCGAGCTACGGCCATACAGTACCGAAGAAGGTCCCTTGAGAATATCGATGCGCTCAAGGAAGTACGGGTCCACCTGCATGGTGCTGTAGGTGCCGTTGTCTCCCATCGACTTGAGCCCGTCGACATAGATGTTGTCCACCGAGCCGTCGTTGAAGCCACGCATGGCTACATAGTCATAACGATGGGTCGCCCCGTAGGGGTTGGTCAGTACCCCAGGTGTGTAGCGCATGGCTTGGGCAACGGTTTGGGAGCCTTGGTCGGCGATCTGCTGTCGAGTAACCACCGAGACCGATTGCGATGTCTCTACCAGTGGCATGCTGGTCTTGGTCGCAACTTGGCTATGGGTAGCGTTGTAACCCTCCATGCTGCCCAGTGCATTGCCGAGAGTGAAGCTACGGATGTCGGTGTCTGGCAATGACAATGCAGCGCCTTGGGGTTGTGCCTGCAGCACGTAGCTGCGGCCACCTTGGCTGACGGCTTCCAGGCCGCTGCCATTGAGCAACTGGTGCAATGCCTGATTGATTGGGTATCGCCCCTGCAGGCCATTCGACTGCAAGCCTTGGGTGAGCTGGGGTGTACTAGACAGGGTGATGCCAGCCTGGCGGGCGAACTGGTTGAGCACGTCATCCAACTGGCCGGCCGGGATCGCATAGTTGTGGCTCACCTGGGCCGTTTCAGCTGCTATGGACAGTTGCGTGACGGTTGTCAGGCTCAGGGCGGTGCCAAACAGGGCAGCCCGGACTGCTTTGCGTAAGCGTGCTGAGTGCAAGACAGGTCGAAAATCATTCGTATTGAAGGTGCGCGTGTACACTGCGGCGGTAGGCATGAGGGGTCCGTTGAAGTGTGAGGGCAGAAGGTGTTGCTTACTGTCCAAGCCGTACCGGCATTCAAAACCCGTCAAAAAAGTTATTGGGACCGCTATGCGCCCCATCGCCGGCAAGCCAGCTCCCACAGGTATTGCATAGCTCTCAGGCCTTGTGAGATCCCTGTGGGAGCTGGCTTGCCGGCGATAGGCTGCACGCAGCCCTGAATGCAAAAGCCGCCTTCAGTTCAGGCCAGCCCCTCCACGCGAACCCACCAGCGTGTACGTTGGCGAAGCCGCACGGGCAGTGTACTTGGCAGCAGCTGCAGCAGCTGCTCCGGTTCTTCGAGGCGGAATACACCCGACAGGCGCAAATCGGCAATGTCGTCGCTGCAGCCCAGATATCCATGGCGATAACGGCTGACCTGCGAGAGGAAGTCGAACAGCCGCATGTTCCGGGTGACGATCAGGCCCTCAGTCCAGGCCATCGCATCCATGTCTACCTGCTCGAGCCGGTGTGTACCTTGCGCATCCAGGCGCCAGTTCTGGCCGCTTTCCATCCATTGCAGCTGGCCATTGCCAGGCCGGTGTATCGCCACCCTGCCATGGCTGACACTGACCTGCGTGCAGTCGTTGTCCTGGCGCGCCACAAAGCGCCCTTCAAACCCTTCCAGCAACGCGTCACGAGTTTGCACAAGCAAGGGATGCTGCGGATTGCAGGCAATCATCAATTCCCCCTGTTTCAGGCGGACCAGGCGCTGTTGGTCATTGAAGGCCAGGTCGACGGCACTGCGGGTATTGAGTTGCATCAGCGAGCCATCGGGAAGCGCGAAGCTGCGCCGTTCGCCCGTACCGGTGGTGTAGTCCGATGCCCAGGCGTTGACCGCATCGAGATCTTTTCCCAGCCATGCCGCTGTCCCCACCATGGCAACGCCACCAAGCAGCTTCAGCGCCTGCCGACGGTGCAGGCGGCGCTGGCTGGTCTCCAGGGTCTGCAAAGCCAGCCCTGCGCCAGGGACGGCACTCAGGTCAAGGTCCTGATGCAGGTGAATAACCCGTTGCCAGGCCTGTTCATGTTCGTGGTGGGTAGTGCGCCATTGCCTGCACTGTTGCTGCACGGCAGGGTCATGCCCGCTCTCGCGTAGCCTCAGTATCCACTGGATGGCCTGCTTGACCGCTGTTGCGCCAGGCTGTGCGGCGGTCATCATGTCAGCACTCGTCGGCGTAGCGCAGTAGATAGCAATGGTAGAGCGCGTCGGCGATGTAGCGCTCCACGGTACGTACCGAGATCCCCATCTGGTCGGCGATGGCCTGGTGCTTCAGCCCCTCGCATTGGGCCAGCAGGAATGCGCGGCGTACTTTGGGCTTGAGGCCGTCGAGCATGCGCGCGATGCGCTCCAGCAATTCCAGCAGCAGCTCACGGGTTTCGACCGAGGGGGCCTGTGCTTCCGGCACCTCTGCCAGTGCCTCAAGGTAGGCCCTGTGCAGTTCCTCGCGCCGCCAGTGGTCGATCACCAGCCCGCGCGCGACCGTCCGCAGGAAGGCCCGTGGTGTGTTCAGTTTCAGGTTTTCGCGACGCTGCAACAGGCGCACGAAGGTGTCCTGGGCCAGGTCTGCTGCATCGGCGGCATTGCCCAGCTTGCTGCGTAGCCAGGCATGCAACCAGCCGTGGTGGTCACTATAGAGCGTTTGCACGGAATCGTTGCTGGGCATGGGTACGGGTGCTGCCATCAATGGACATTAATGATAATTAGTCTCATTGTTGGCTGGGCGCCGATCAATTTGCAACCCATCCGACTCCATGCGGGCAGTCACTATCCGCTAGCGCCCCAGTTGCGTATCCAGGTACTTGCGGATTACCCGCGATGCGTTATTCAGGTGCCGCTCCAGCACTGCTACAGCTTCGTCTACCAGCTTGTCGCTCGCCGCATCCGCCAGTGCGTTGTGATCGTCCTGGGTGAGCTTGCCCAGGCCCATGGACGAGAGATGAAACCGCAGGAAGCGCTCTTCCTCATTCAGTTCGTCCTCGATCAGACGCAGCAGCTTCTTGTTCGGCGCCTTGTTGTACAGCGACATGTGGAACAGGCGATTGAGGCGGCCGATTTCAGCGTGGCGGGTTTCGTTTTCCAGTTGCTGGATATACCCGCGAGCATTGTCGATGTCGCTGGCATCTAGCAGCGGAATCGACTGGCGCAGCGCTTCGGTCTCGAGCAGCACGCGCAGGGCATAGGTGTCCACCGCGTCCTCGCCGATCAACGGCGCAACCACCGCGCCCTTGTGCATTTCTACTTTCAGCAGCGATTGCGCTTCGAGCTGGCGCAGGGCCTCGCGCACGGGCATGCGGCTGACACCGAACAAGGTGGCGAGTTCTTGTTGTCTTACGGCGGTACCTGGGGGCAAGCGACCATCGAGAATGGCACTGCGCAGGCGTTCTTCGATCACGCCACGGGCCTGATGCGGCAACAGCTGCTCACTGGCCAGCACATTGCTCAATTTGATTTTCTCGGCCACGCGACGTCTGCCTCAACGATGACTAAAGTTGGATCCAATTACACTAGTAACAGCTCTTGGGGGCGTCAAACCTGTACTGGTGGTGGAACAGGCGCCCCAAAAGCGCGGCTATGGTGGATGAAGTCGCCCGGCAAAGGAAGCGGCCTCCAGAATGTTATAACCGGAAAGTGTAGGTCGACTGACCAGCGGGTGCATGATTGCAGGGTGCCATTGTTTTTTGCCGTGGCAAGCCGCACCATCGCTGCTTTCGACTGGCCTGAACAGGGCTTCGCAGTGGCGATATCCTGGATGCTCAAAACCGTTGTGCAACGTGTCGGCCTTGCTGCGCTGCTGGGCGGCCTGCTGCTGGGCGGTTTGCATGCGGATTGGGACTTTTCCCAGATCAGCCGCAAGTCGCAGGCACTCTATGGCCCCTTGGGCGCCGGGCAGGGCCGGATCGATGCCTGGCAAAACCTGATGGCCACGCAGAAGCAGGGTACGGAGCTTGAGCGATTGCAGGTGGTAAACCGCTTCTTCAACCAGCAATTGCGCTATGTCGAGGATATCGACCTGTGGCATGAGGTCGATTATTGGGCCACGCCGGTGCAGGCGCTGATCAAGGGCGCAGGGGACTGCGAGGACTACGCCATCGCCAAGTATTTCAGTCTGCGGCGCATGGGCATCCCCAGCGAAAAGCTGCGCATCACCTACGTCAAGGCGCTGCGGCAGAACCGGGCGCACATGGTCCTGACCTATTATTCAAGCCCACAGGCACAACCATTGGTGCTCGACAGCCTGATGGATGCCATCAAGCCGGCCAGCCAGCGTACCGACCTGCTGCCGGTGTACGCCTTCAATGGTGAGGGCTTGTGGCTGACGGGCGCCACAGGCAACAAGAAGGTCGGCGATACCAAGCGGTTGTCACGCTGGCAGGATTTGCTGAAGAAAATGCAGGCCGAAGGGTTCCCGGCCGAGCCGGTCTACTGAAGGAGCACAGATGTCACTGTTCAAACAATTGCTGTTGGCCATTTGCCTGTTCCTGGTGGTCGCCTTCAGTGGCAGTTTCATGGTCAGCCTGGAAAGCTCTCGCAGCCAGTACGTCAACCAGTTGCGATCGCACGCCCAGGATGCGGCGACCGCGCTGGCGCTGTCGCTGACGCCGAATATCGATGACCCGGCGATGGTCGAGCTGATGGTCAGTTCTATCTTCGACAGTGGTTACTACTCAAGCATCAAGGTCGTCGACCTGGGCTCCAATGCTGTGCTGGTGGAGCGCCACGCCGAACCGGACCCAGGCGGTGTACCGCGCTGGTTCGTGCACTTGATCGGACTGGAGGCCGCCGGTGGCGATGCCATCGTCAGCCGCGGCTGGCAGCAGGCCGCACGCGTTGAAGTAATCAGCCACCCGATGTTCGCCATTGCCAAACTCTGGCAGAGCGCCCTGGGCAGCCTGGGTTGGCTGCTGCTGTGTGGCGCGGCCAGTGCGGTGCTTGGCGCCTTGCTCTTGCGTCGCCAGTTGCGGCCTCTGGACTACATGGTCGAGCAGTCCCACGCCATTGCCCGCCGCGAATTCCTCAGCCTGCCCGAGTTGCCGCGCACGCCGGAGCTGCGCCGGGTAGTACAGGCGATGAACCAGATGGTCGAGAAGCTCAAGGCACTGTTTACCGAGCAGGCCGAGCGCAGTGAGCGGCTGCGTGCCGAGTCCTACCAGGACAGCCTGACTGGACTCTCCAACCGCCGTTATTTCGAGATGCAACTGAACACCCGGGTGAGCAACCTGGAAGAAGCGCGCGCCGGCTACCTGCTGTTGCTGCGGGTCCAGGGGCTGGCGGGGTTGAACGCCCGTCTTGGCGGCCAGCGTACCGACCAGTTGCTACAGGCCGTGGGTGAGCAATTGCGTCGCACCTGTGCCAGCTACCCGGAAACCAATGACCTGATTTCCCGTAGCCGTGGGGGCGAGTTCGCCGTGCTGGCGCCGGGTATGGTGCATGAAGAGGCGGTACAGCTTGCCCAGGCCTTGGAAGCGACGCTGCACAGCCTGCACGAAACGGGCGCCAGTGATATCGACCCGGTTGCTTGTATCGGCCTGGCGCCGTTCAGCCCCGGCGATTCACCGCAGGCATTGCTGAAGCTTGCCGACGAGGCCCTGGCCCGCGCCGAGAACCAGCCAACGCCGGGTTGGGTATGCCTTGAACAAGGCGTGGCTGCAGTTGCCGCTGACAGCCAGCATGTCTGGCATGAGCGGCTGGACCAGGCGTTCAACAATGGGCATTTCGAACTGTTCTTCCAGCCAGTGGTGGATTGCGCTTCTGGGCAACGAGTACTGCACCACAAAGTGATTTCGCGTTTGCAGGATGGCCAGGGCGAGGCGCTGCCGGCGGGACGCTTCCTGCCCTGGCTGGAGCGCTTCGGCTGGATGCCGCGGCTTGATGTGCTGGTGTTGGAGAAGGTGCTGGCGCATCTTCGAGGGCATGACCAGGTGTTGGCGCTGAACCTGTCAGCCGCCACCCTGGCCGACCCCAAGGCCCTTCAGCGTGTTTTCGAGCTTCTGGGCCAGAATACGGCGCTCGGCCCGCGGCTGGTTTTCGAAATTGGCGAGGAACAGTTGCCTGAGCAGGCGGCCCTGGAGCAACTCACCCGGCGCCTGCACGCGCTTGGTTTCGGCCTGGCGCTGCAACGCTTTGGTGGGCGATTCAGCATGATCGGCAACCTGGCGCACCTGGGGCTGGCGTACCTGAAGATCGATGGCAGCTACATCCGCAACATTGACCAAGAGCAGCACAAGCGGCTGTTCATCGAAGCGGTCCAGCGCGCTGCACACAGCATCGACCTGCCGCTGATTGCCGAGCGGGTAGAGACGGAAGGTGAACGGTTGATGTTGCGGGAGATGGGGGTGGGTGGGATTCAGGGGCAGTTGGTTGGTGAGCCTGCACCTTGGCGCTGACAACTTGCAGGTATCGCATGAGGGCATGCGGTCTCTTGTAGGAGCGGCCTTGAGTCGCGAAAGGGCCGCACAGCGGCCCCGGGCTTTCAGCAAAGATGCATAAATCGCTGGGGCTGCTGTGCAGCCCTTTCGCGACTCAAGGCCGCTCCTGCAGCGAGCACGGCAGGGATGGCGATCACCGCTCGCGCAACGCCTCCGAACGCGCCTTCATGATCGGCTTGAGCAGGTAGCTCATGATGGTCTTCTTGCCAGTCATGATATCGACCGTCGCCACCATTCCCGGAATGATCAGCAGAGGCTTCTCGTCAGTGCCCAGGTGGCTGCGGTCGGTGCGCAGCTTGATCAGGTAATAGGTGGTCTTCTTGTCTTCATCGGTGATGGTGTCGGCACCGATCTGCTCCAGCTTGGCCTTCAGCCCACCGTAGATGGTGTAGTCATAGGCCGTGAACTTGACCGTCGCCTCCTGACCAGGGTGCAGGAAGGCGATGTCCTTGGGCAGGATCTTCGCCTCGATGACCAGTGAGTCGTCCAGCGGCACGATTTCTATGATGTCGCTGCCCGGCTGGATCACCCCACCGATGGTATTCACCAGCAGCTGCTTGACGATACCGCGTACCGGCGAGGTAACCATCGTGCGGTGCACGCGATCATCCAGGGCCTTGCTGGTCGCCGTGGCCTTGTTCAGCTCGGTGCGCGCTTCGTTCAATTGGGTCAGCGCTTCGCTGCGGAATTTGCCACGGGTCTCTTCGATCTTGCTTTGCACCTCGCGAATGGCCGCCTCGGCACGCGGGATGGCCAGCGCCGTGGAGTCCAGCTGACCGCGGTTCTCCACTTCGGCGCGACGCAAGCGCAGTACCTCGACCTGGGAAATCGCACCGGTGGCCACCAGCGGCTCGGACATGCTGATCTCCTTGCGCAACAATTGCAGGCTGTTGGCGTACTGGGCGCGCTTTGAGCTGAACTCGCGCAGTTCCTGCTGGCGCTGTACCAGCTGTTGTTGCAAGCCACCGATCTCGTCCTGCAATTGCTGGCGCCGGCTCTGATACAGCGACTCTTCGTTCGCTGCCTGGCTTGGCGCGGCTTTGCGCAGTTCCTCATCAATCTTCAACGGGGTGTCACCTACTTCGGCACTCAGGCGCTCGACGCGCAAGGCCATCGCCAGGCGGTCGGCCTCGGTTTCACCCACGTTGGAGGCGAAGCGGGTTTCATCCAGACGCAGCAATGGCTGGCCTACTTCGACAATCTGCCCTTCCTTGGCGAAGATCTCGGCGACGATGCCGCCCTCCAGATTCTGGATCTTCTGCACCTTGGACGACGGAATGGCCTTGCCTTCACCCCGCGTAACTTCATCGATGGGTGCGACGCTGGCCCACACGATCAGGAACACGAAGAACAGGATCACGCCCCATATGGTCAGCCGCACGACCCGCGGCGCATCCTCGATCAGGGCCTTGTTGACCTCTGGCAGCGGCTGGCCACCCAGTGAATCGGAACCCTTGAAATAGCGCCGCAGGCCGTCCTTGAACTGCCCCACATCCAGCTTATGCAACACTGATCTGCCCCTTCTTCAGCGCATCCATGACCGCGGCTTTCGGGCCGTCGGCGACAATCTGCCCGCGATCGATCACGATCAGCCGGTCCACCAGTGACAGCAGCGAGGCACGGTGCGTGACCAGCAGCATCGTCTTGCCTTCCACCACCGCCTGCAGTCGCTGCTTGAGGCGTTCTTCGCCGGTGTTGTCCATGGCGCTGGTCGGTTCGTCCAGCAGCAGGATCTGCGGGTTGAGCAAAAGTGCGCGGCCCAGGGCGACGTTCTGTCGCTGGCCGCCGGACAGGTTCTGCCCGCGTTCACCTACCTGCAACTCGTAGCCGTCCGGGTGCAACCGGGCGAACTCATGTACACCCGCCAGTTCGGCAGCCTGCAGAATCAACTCATCCTCTATGTAACGGGCCCCGCTGACCAGGTTGTCGCGCAGGGTGCCGGCCAGCAGCTGAATATCCTGGGGCACGTAGCCAATGTTGTGGCGCAGTTCGCTGACGTCGATCTGGCGAATGTCCACGCCATCGACCAGCAGCGAGCCGCTATCGGCTTCGTACAGGCCGACGATGAGCTTGGCCAGCGAGCTCTTGCCCGAGCCACTGCGGCCGATAATGCCCACCTTCTCGCCGGGGCGGATGGTGAGGTTGATGTTCTTCAAGGCCTGATTCTGTTGGTTCGGGTAGGTGAAATCGACTCCGCGGAACTCGACGCTGCCCTGCAGCACCTTGCGGCTCAGCGGGCGTTCTTCGAAGTTGCGTTCTTGCGGCAGTTCCATCATGTGGTCGGTGGAGACCATGGTCACCTTGGCTTGCTGATAGCGGGCGAGCAGGCCATTGAGCTGGCCCAGCGGGCCGAGGGCGCGGCCGCTGAGCATGTAGCAGGCCACCAGGCCGCCCATGCTCAGGTTGCCGTCGATGATCAGGTACACGCCGACGCAAATCATCGCCACGCCTGCCAGTTGCTGGATCAGCAGGGTGATGTTCATCGCCAGGCTCGACAGCACCTTCACCCGCAGTTCCAGGCGGCTGAGGGTGCCAAGGGTCTGCTCCCACATGTACTGGCGTTCGCTTTCGGCGTTGTTGACCTTTACTGCATCCAGGCCGGCAAGGGTCTCGATCAGGCTGGACTGGCGCTCCGAGGCCAGGGCCATGGTCCGTTCCATGGTCGCCATCAGTGGCCGTTGCAGGGCGTAACCGATGCCCAGGGCCAGCGGGAAGGCGATGATCGGGATCCACACCAGGTGCCCGCCAATGATGGCGATGACTATCAGGATCAGGACGGTGAACGGCAGGTCGATCAGGCTGGTCAGGGTCAGCGAGGCGAGGAAGTCACGCAGGCCCTGGAATTCGTGAATGTTCTGGGCAAAGCTGCCAACCCTGGCCGGGCGGTACTTCATCGACATGCCGACGATACGTTCGAACAGCGTTGCCGAAATGATCAGGTCGGTCTTCTTGCCAGCCAGGTCCAGGCACAAGCCGCGCAGGCCCTTGAGGATCAGGTCGAAGATGTAGGCGCCGGCGATGCCGATGGCCAACACCCAGAGGGTCGAGGTGGCTTGGTTGGGCACCACCCGGTCATATACGTTCATCACGAACAGTGGCGCGGCCAGGGCGATCAGGTTGATCACCAGGCTGGCAGCGATCGCGTCGATATATAGCCACTTGCTGCGCAGCAAGGTATCGCGGAACCACGACTTCGCCCGCGGGATGAGGTTGCCGTGGTTGACGTCGAACTTGTGCTGCGGCTGCGCGAAGAATACCCGGCCACTGTAATCGCTCTGCAGGGCTTCGCGGCTGACATGCACCTCGCCGCCATCGCTCTCGCTGAGCAGCAGGCGCGCGGTGTCTTCGTTTTCCCAGCCCAGCAGGACGGCGCTGCGGCCTTCCTTGAGCAGCAGCATGGCTGGCATGGCAATGCTCGGGATATGCTCCAGCTTACGCTGCAGCAGGCGCCCCTGCAGGCCGGCCCTGGCGGCAGCGCGGGGCAGCAGCTCGGGGCTCAGGCGCTGGGCCGGCAGCGGCAGGCCGGTGGTCAGCATGACCCGGCTGGCGGGTTTCTGGTGCAGGACACACAGGCTCAGCAGACTATCCAGCAGGGGATCGTCATGCTGACTGCGTGGATCGTGGCTGAGTTGGACTCGACTGACTTCGGATTCCACGCGGCGCTCTCTTCATCCTTGTGGTGGGTGGGGTAGGTGGGCAGCCGTTCAGGCTGGCTCACCCTGACGTTCAATGGCGCTGCCAGGCAGTGGTCATGAGGCTACGGCACGCTGGCGCTTGGGCAACCGGTCAATGGTCGCCTTGAATCGGTATCGAGTAAACAGTTCTACGGTCGTTACTCCTGCAGACGATGCTGAGTGGTGAATGTTTCATTTTTGATCCAGTCAGCATACAGGCCGAAGCTATTCTGCAGCATAGCCTGCTATCCGGCTGGCCGCAGAGGTGCAGTTTCTCTCGACTTGTAACTTTGTCAGGAAACAGGCGCTGATTCATTGACGGTATTTTGCTGCTAATTAGTCAAAATTCATCTATTAGGAAGCGGGTCGCTGACTGTTCTGGACTAAAAATCGGCAAGGCTTTTCCTATTCGGGTTGGCAGTATTGCGCGGTTGTTTGCTATCCCATTGATCTACGGCAATTTGCAGTTACGTATCGTGCTACCTGAAGGGCTGGTGATGCTGGTAATTCTCGGCGGCTGGTTGGCTGCCTTCGGCAAGGTTTGTGCTTGTTTTCGAGCATTGGCCTGCGAGGGAGCCGATTATTGACACCTGAGCGGTTACCTTTTTTCCGTATTTGCGGTTATCAAGATGTGGAAAAACGCTTTCAATGATGCGCGACATTGGTCCTTAAGAAACGTTTGGCTAAGGTTCAAATATCAATGTGACATTACATTGCCGATTGTTTAGGATGGCATGTGCAAGGTCAATAGTTTGGCAGTTAGTCAATTCCGAAAAGTTATAGACGGGATATTGACGTCAAAAGCGTCACGAGATCATCGACATAGTTCCGCCTGAAGTGGCCTGCAAGTGCCGCTCTGGCAGGGAAGTACCCATCGGGTCACACGGAGAGTCCAATGAGCAGCGTTGTAGCCATCGTCAAAAGTATTGTCGGCCAGGTTATTGCGGTTTCCCCAGAAGGCATCCGGCGTGTTCTGATCGAAGGGGACCGCCTGCTGTCCGGTGAGGAAGTGCTCACCGGACCAGGGGGGGCAGTTACTTTGGAGCTGGCCGATGGCCGCTTGCTTGACCTGGGTCGAGACAGCCAGTGGAGCGCTGATGCGCCAGACAGCAGCACCGACTTGAGCCAGGCTGCCGCACAAGCCGCGCCGTCGGTGGAAGAGCTGCAACAGGCGATCGCTGCCGGTGTCGACCCGACTACCGAGCTTGAAGCGACTGCGGCTGGCCCATCGTCGGCGGGCGGCGGCGCACTGGGCGGTGGCCACAGCTTTGTCATGCTCGAAGAAACCGCGGGCCGGGTCGACCCTACCGTCGGCTTCCCGACTGACGGGCTGGGCTTTGCTGCCGTGCTCGATGGCGAAGAGGTTGGCGTGCTGGATACCACCAGCAACAACCAGGTGACCACACCGAGGACAGACACCAACGTTGCTACCGACCTGGTTCTTGGCGCTACCCCTTCCATCAGCGAAGCGGGTGGCATAATTGTTTATACCGCTACGGTTGGCCAGGCGCCGTCCACCAACTTGGTGATCACCCTGTCAAACGGGGCCGTAATTGTCATTCCGGCCGGGCAAACCTCGGGTAGCGTCAACGTCGTGGTTCCGGCAGGCGATACCCCGTATATCGACGGCGGGCAGATTTCGGCGACCGTAACGGGCACAACCGGGGGCGGTGGATTGACGGTAACCGTACCGCAAACACCAGCGGTTACCCAGGTTACCGATACCATCGACACTACCACTGCGACCCTGACGGCCACTCCGTCGGTGACCGAAGGCGGGGTGATCACCTACACCGTAACGCTGAGCAACCCGGCCCAGACCCCGGTGACCGTGACCCTGTCCAACGGCCAGACCATTACCGTCGAAGCGGGCAAGACCCAGGGCAGCGTCGATTTCCAGACCCCGGCCAACGATGTCTACAACAACGGTTCGACCATCAGCACCACGATTACCGGTGCGACCGGCGGCAACTTCGAGCAACTGACGCCGAACCCGACGCCGGCCCAAACCACGATCAACGACTCGGTCGACACCACCACCGCCACCCTGACGGCCACTCCATCGGTGACCGAAGGCGGGGTGATCACCTACACCGTGACGCTGAGCAATCCGGCCCAGACTCCGGTGACCGTGACCCTGTCCAACGGCCAGACCATCACCGTCGAAGCGGGCAAGACCCAGGGCAGTGTCGATTTCCAGACCCCGGCCAACGATGTCTACAACAACGGTTCGACCGTCAGCACC
>NZ_NEJU01000038.1:0-17750 GCF_002113295.1 Pseudomonas sp. B10(2017) | reverse complement strand
CGTGATCCCTGTGGGAGCGGGTTACCCGCGAAGAAGACACCGCGATGGATGGCACGGGCTTCGCCCGTGTTCGCGGGCAAGCCCGCTCCCACAGGGATCGCGCCAGCTTTTAGAAATTGAGCAAGACAGTTGCTCCCACAGGTACTGCACTGCATTCAAGGGCAGTGCAGTACCTGTGGGAGCTGGCTTGCCGGCGATAGGGCCAGAACAGGCTTGCCTCAATGGGTGGTCAGCCCCGCTGCCCCCATGAACAGGCGCATCACGTAGGCCGCCACGCCGAGGGCCGCCACGCTCATTGCCCAGATCAACAGCAGCCAGCCCAGGCGCTGCCACAGGGGTTTCTTCTCGTCCAAGCCGTGCTTGCCGGTCATCATGCGGCCCTCCTAGTGATAGCCGTCTTCATGGGTCACCTTGCCGCGGAACACGTAGTAGCTCCAGAAGGTGTACATGAGGATGAACGGCAGGATGAACAGTGTGCCCACCAGCATGAAGCCCTGGCTCTGCGGTGGCGCCGCGGCATCCCAGATCGAGATCGACGGCGGGATTATGTTCGGCCACAGGCTTATGCCCAGGCCGCTGTAGCCGAGGAAGATCAGCACCAACGTCAGCAGGAACGGCGTGTAGTGCGCATTGCGCGCCACCGCCTTGAGCAACCCGTAGAAGGTTACCAGCACCAGGATCGGCACCGGCATGAACCAGACCAGGTTAGGCATGCTGAACCAGCGCTCGGCGATCTGCGGGTAGGCAATCGGTGTCCACAGGCTGACGATGCCGATCACCACCAGCAGCACCAGCGCCAGCGGCCGGGCGATGTCGTGCATCTTCTGCTGCAGCGCCCCTTCGGTCTTCATGATCAGCCAGGTGCAGCCCAAAAGGGTGTAGGCAACGATCAGCCCCAGGCCGCAGAACAGGCTGAACGGGGTCAGCCAGTCAAGGGTGCCACCGGCAAAATGCCGGTCGACCACCTTGAAGCCTTCGAGGAAGGCACCCAGCGCCACGCCCTGGAAGAAGGTGGCGACCAGAGA
This sequence comes from Pseudomonas sp. B10(2017), assembly GCF_002113295.1. NCBI lineage: Bacteria > Pseudomonadati > Pseudomonadota > Gammaproteobacteria > Pseudomonadales > Pseudomonadaceae > Pseudomonas > Pseudomonas sp. B10(2017). Next base: position 16,725 of record NZ_NEJU01000038.1, on the reverse strand, counting down.
GCCCCAGATGAACGCCTTGTCCCAGATGTGGCGCTTGTCGGCCTTGGCCTTGAAGCGGAACTCGAAAGCCACGCCGCGGAAGATCAGGCCGATCAGCATCAGGATCAATGGCAGGTACAGTGCCTCCAGCACCACCGAGTAAGCCATCGGGAACGCTCCGAACAGCCCGGCACCACCCAGCACAAGCCAGGTTTCGTTACCGTCCCATACGGGGGCGACGGTGTTCATCATCACATCGCGGTCATGCTCGCCCTTCACGAACGGGAAAAGCATGCCGATCCCCAGGTCGAAACCATCCATCACCACGTACATCATGACGCCGAAGATGATGATCACGGCCCAGATCAGCGGAAGGTCGATACCCATGGCTCAGTTCCCCTTGCTCAGGCTGGCAGAGTTGGCCTCGTGGCCATCATCGGCGGCGGACAGCGGCCGCGCCGGGGTGCGTTTGGTGCCAGGGCCACCAGGGTTGTGCTCGTCACCCTCACCGGTCTGCGGCCCTTTGCGCACCAGGCGCATCATGTAGCCAAGGCCGGTGCCGAACAGTGCGAAGTACACCACCACGAATGCCACCAAGGTGAAGCCGAGCTGGGCGTAACTGTGGTTGGACACACCGTCTGCGGTGCGCATCAGGCCATACACCACCCAGGGCTGACGGCCGATTTCGGTGGTGAACCAGCCGGCCAGCAGCGCGATCAGCCCGGAAGGCCCCATCCACAAGGCCAGGTGCAGGAACGGCCGCGAGGTGTAGAGCGTGCCGCGCTTGCGCAGCCAGAGGCTCCACAGGCCGACGAAGATCATCAGGAAGCCCAGCCCGACCATGATCCGGAACGACCAGAAGACGATGGTCGAGTTGGGCCGGTCTTCGGGCGGGAACTCCTTCATCGCTGGCACCTGCTTGTCCAGGCTGTGGGTCAGGATCAGGCTGCCGAGCGCCGGGATCTCGAGCTTGAAGCGAGTGGTTTCGGCCTGCATGTCGGGGATACCGAACAGAATCAGCGGGGTTGGCTCGCCGGGCACATTCTCCCAGTGGCCTTCGATCGCGGCGATTTTCACCGGCTGGTGCTTGAGGGTATTGAGGCCATGGAAGTCACCGATCACCGCCTGGATCGGGGCGACGATCAGCGCCATCCACATGGCCATCGACAGCATCTTGCGCACCGCCGGGTTGTCACGCCCGCGCAGCAGGTGCCAGGCCGCCGAGGCACCGACGAAGAACGCGGTGGCGACGAACGCGGCAGTGGCCATGTGCATCAGGCGGTAGGGGAACGAGGGGTTGAATACCACCGCCAGCCAGTCCACCGGCACCACACGGCCATCTATGATCTCGTGACCTTGCGGGGTCTGCATCCAACTGTTGGAGGCGAGGATCCAGAAGGTCGAGACCAGGGTGCCGAGCGCAACCATCACCGTGGAGAAGAAGTGCAGGCCACGGCCGACGCGGTTCCAGCCAAACAGCATGACCCCCAGGAAGCCAGCCTCGAGGAAGAACGCGGTCAGCACCTCGTAGGTGAGCAGCGGGCCGGTAATGGCGCCGGCGAAGTCGGAGAAGCGGCTCCAGTTGGTACCGAACTGGTAGGCCATGACCAGGCCAGAGACCACGCCCATGCCGAAGTTGACGGCGAAGATTTTCGACCAGAAGTGATAAAGGTCACGGTAGACCTGGTTGTTGGTCCGCAGCCAGAGGCCTTCGAGGACTGCCAGGTAGCTCGCCAGGCCAATGGTGATGGCCGGGAACAGGATATGGAACGACACGGTAAAGGCAAACTGCATTCGGGCGAGCTCTAGGGCCTCTATTCCGAACATGGTGCTTCCTCTTCAGATAATCCGGCGTCCGGGCCGCTGGCCCAATCGCCCACTGCCCCCACGGTAGTCGAGTGCGGCGCGTTGGAATTGTTCTGTTCGATCGCAGGGATTTCGGCCCGAGGGCCCGATCGTTACATCTGGAACGATTGACCCAGATCAACGATTGATAGGAAGCATAGTCCTGAATGGCCCGCCGGGCCGTGTGGTTGATTGCCGCGTGACCGGTTGCCCCACCCCCTTTCATGACGCGTGAAAAAGTGCCGCCCCCGGCAAACAGTAACTGTTTGTTACAAACAGATGATACGCTGCGCACCCCTCTACTGCGCCGAGGCCCCTGGTTTCCGATGTCCGATTCCGCACCGCAGTTGTTGCGTCACCACCGCCCTTTCCTGGCCTTCTGGCTAGCCCGTGTGTTCACCGCCAGCGGCTTCCAGATGCTCACCGTGGCCATTGGCTGGCACCTCTACCAGTTGACCGGCAACGTGCTGGACCTGGGCCTGGTCGGCCTGGTCGAGTTCGCCCCACGGGTGCTGTTCATGCTGCACACCGGGCATGTCGCCGACCGCTATGACCGGCGCAAGGTCGCTGCGCTGTGCCAGAGCCTGCAGGGGCTGATTGCCCTGGCATTGGCGCTGGGTAGCGCCACCGACAACGTCACCCGCGAGCTGATCTTCGCCCTCGCCTTCCTGCTCGGTGCCACACGTTCGTTCGAAATGCCGGCAACCCAGGCGCTGCTGCCCAACGTGGTACCGGCCGGGCTGTTCCCACGCGCGGTGGCGGCTTCCGCCTCGGCCACCCAGTCGGCAACCATCGTGGCACCGGCGGTGGGCGGCTTCCTGTATGCCTTCGGCAGCATCTGGGTATACGGCCCCACCGTCGCCCTTTACGCCATCGCCTGCGTGCTGACCCTGAGCCTGCAGGCACGCGGCCAGGTGGCCCAGCGCGGACGCGCCAGCATTGAATCGCTGCTGGCCGGCATCCGCTTCATTCGCAGCCGGCCCGACATCCTCGGCGCCATCTCGCTGGACCTGTTCGCCGTGCTGCTGGGCGGGGCCACCGCGCTGCTGCCGGTGTTCGCCAAGGACATCCTGCTGACCGGCCCGCTGGGCCTGGGCCTGCTGCGCTCGGCGCCAGCGGTGGGGGCGTTGCTGATGTCGCTGTGGCTGGCGCGCTTCCCGTTCGAGCGCAACGTGGGGCGGACCATGTTCACGGCAGTCGGTGTATTCGGCGTGGCGACCATCGCCTTTGGCCTGTCGACCTCGTTCTGGTTCTCGCTGGCGGTGCTGGTAGTGCTGGGCGCAGCGGACATGATCAGCATGGTCATCCGCGGCGCTTTCGTGCAGCTGGAGACGCCGGATGAAATGCGCGGGCGGGTGAGCGCGGTTAACGGCTTGTTCATTGGTGCTTCGAATCAGCTCGGCGAGTTCGAATCGGGGGTAACGGCGCACTGGTTTGGGACGGTGCCGGCGGTGGTGCTGGGTGGGGTGGGTACTTTGGTGGTGACCGGGGTGTGGATAAGACTGTTCCCCACACTGGCCAAGCGGGACCGGTTGCATAACGGTTGATCGCTCGCCTGTGCCGGCCTCTTCGCGGGCTTGCCCGCTCCCACAAGGACCGCGCCGCCCTCAGGCCCTGCGGTGTCCCTGTGGGAGCGGGCAAGCCCGCGAAAGGGCCGGTACAGGCTATAGAGAAACCATTCCCCAACGGCGATAGGCCCCCGCCAAGCATGCTGGTATGATGCGCGGCTTTTTTCCGCCCCACACAAAACCACGGCAACCGGTACGGTCTGTGCTTTGCTGATGGGGTCGATACATTCATGGCGCCGGGGGCGCCTCGGGGAGCGGGCATGCTGGAAAGGCTGTTTCAACTAAAAGCACACAACACCAACGTGCGCACCGAGATTCTCGCGGGCGTCACCACCTTCCTGGCCATGGCCTACATCCTGTTCGTCAACCCGAGCATCCTCGGCGAGACCGGCATGGACAAGGGCGCGATCTTCGTCGCCACCTGCCTGGCTGCGGCCATCGGCTCCGTGACCATGGGCCTGATCGCCAACTACCCGATCGCACTGGCGCCGGGTATGGGCCTGAACGCGTTCTTCACCTACACCGTGGTCCTGCACATGGGCCACACCTGGCAGGTGGCACTGGGTGCGGTGTTCCTGTCGGCGGTGATGTTCTTCCTGCTGTCGATCTTCCGCATCCGCGAATGGATCGTGAACAGCATCCCGCTGCCGCTGCGTTCGGCCATTGCCGCAGGTATTGGCCTGTTCCTGGCGCTGATCGCCCTGCATAACGCAGGCATCGTCGTCGACAACCCAGCCACCCTGGTAGGCCTGGGCGACCTCAAGCAGCCAGCACCGATCCTCGCCACCCTGGGCTTCTTCCTGATCGTCGGCCTCGAGTCGCTGAAAGTGCGCGGCGCGGTGCTGATCGGCATTCTCGCCGTGACCATCGCCTCGATCCTGATGGGCGTGACGCCTTTCGGTGGCGTGGTCTCGATGCCGCCGTCGCTGGCCCCGACCTTCCTGCAGCTGGACATCGCCGGCGCACTGGACGTGGGCCTGGTCAGCGTGATCTTCGCCTTCCTGTTCGTCGACCTGTTCGACAACTCCGGCACCCTGATCGGCGTGGCCAAGCGCGCCGGGCTGATGGGCAAGGACGGCCACATGCCGAAGATGGGCCGCGCCCTGATCGCCGACAGCACCGCCGCCATGGCCGGCTCCCTGCTGGGCACCTCGACCACCACCAGCTACATCGAATCCGCCGCGGGCGTGAGCGCCGGTGGCCGTACCGGCCTGACCGCCATCGTGGTCGCCATGCTGTTCCTGCTGGCGCTGTTCTTCGCCCCGCTGGCCGGTAGCGTGCCGGCCTTCGCCACCGCCCCGGCGCTGCTGTTCGTCGCGGTGCTGATGGCCTCGGGCCTGGCAGAAATAAACTGGGACGACGTCACCGAAGCCGCACCGGTGGTAGTGACCGCCCTGGCCATGCCGCTGACCTATTCGATCGCCAACGGCATCGCCTTCGGCTTCATTTCCTGGACCGCCGTCAAGCTGATCTCCGGCCGCCACCGCGACCTGAACCCGGCCTTGGTGATCCTTTCCATCCTGTTCGTCATCAAGCTGGGCTGGTTCAACGCATGAGTGCTGCTTTCGACCCCTCCTCCTACACCACCCAGCTGGACGCCAAGGTGGCCCGGCTGCGCGAGCTGCTGGCGCCGTTCGGCGCGCCGGAGCCGGCTGTTTTCGACTCGCCGCGCGAGCATTACCGCCTGCGCGCCGAATTCCGCCTGTGGCGCGAGGATGGCCAGCGCCACTACGCCATGTTCGCCCCGGGCGAGAAGCACAAGGCGATCCTGATCGACGACTTCCCCATTGCCAGCCAGCGCATCAATGCACTGATGCCGCGCCTGAAGGCGGCCTGGCAGGCCAGCGAAGAGCTGGGCAACCGCCTGTTCCAGGTGGAGTTCCTCACCACCTTGGCTGGCGATGCCATGGTCACCCTGTGCTACCACCGCCCGCTGGACGAGGCCTGGGAAACGGCCGCACGGCAGCTGGCCGAAGAGCTGGGCGTGAGCATCATCGGCCGCTCCAAGGGCAAGCGCCTGGTCATCGGCCGTGACTACGCGGTGGAAAGACTCGAAGTCGCTGGTCGTGTGTTCAGCTACCGCCAGCCGGAAGGCGCGTTCACCCAGCCCAACGGCGCGGTGAACCAGAAGATGCTGAGCTGGGCCTTCGAGGCCATCGGCGAGCGCGACGACGACCTGCTGGAGCTGTACTGCGGCAACGGTAACTTCACCCTGCCGCTGGCCACCCGCGTGCGCCAGGTGCTGGCCACGGAGATCAGCAAGACGTCGGTCAATGCCGCGCTGAGCAACCTCGATGAGAACGCAGTGGATAACGTGCGGCTGGTGCGCCTGTCGGCAGAAGAGCTGACCCAGGCACTGAATGAGGTTCGGCCATTCCGCCGGCTGGAAGGCATCGACCTGAAGAGCTACGAGTTCGGTACGGTGTTCGTCGACCCGCCGCGGGCGGGGATGGACCCGGATACCTGCGAGCTGACTCGGCGTTTCGAGCGGATCCTGTACATCTCGTGCAACCCGGAGACACTGGCGGCGAACATTGCCCAGTTGCAGGACACCCACCGCATCGAACGATGTGCGTTGTTTGACCAGTTCCCCTATACCCACCATATGGAGAGTGGGGTTCTGCTGGTTCGGCGCTGACCTTCAGACAGCCGGGGCTGCTTTGCAGCCCATCGCCGGCAAGCCAGCTCCCACACCGACCGCGCTGCCCTCAAGGCCTGTGCAGTCCCTGTGGGAGCTGGCTTGCCGGCGATGGGCCGCAAAGCGGCCCCAGGCTTCACTCAGAAGTCGAAGAACACCGTCTCCCCTTCCCCCTGAATACGGATATCGAAGCGATACGCCGTCTTCCCGTCCACCTCGCAACGCTTGGCCACCAGTGTCTCGCGCCGCTGCGGCTGCTCGATCAGGTTGAGCACCGGGCACTTGGCATTGGCCTCGGCCTCATCATCGAAATACAGGCGCGTGTGCAGGTGGATGTTGATCCCCCGGGCAAACAGGCTGATGTTGATGTGCGGTGCCATTGGCACACCGGCGGCGTTTTTCACCACACCTGGCTTCACCGTATGCGCCGTCCACTCACCCGCGTCAAAGGTGGTAGCTGTGCGGCCAAAGCTGTTGAAGGCGTTTTCCAGGTTGTAGGCATCCTGGTACTCACCGTTGGCGTCGGCTTGCCAGAGCTCCAGGAACGAGTCCCTCACCAGGTGGCCATTGCCGTCATACACATGGCCGATCAGCAGAATATGCTCGCCGGGCGCGTCCGGCTTGGCCAAGCGGTTCCAGATTTCCTGGTCGCGGGTCGGGTTGCCGGCCGCTTCCAGGGCCAGGCCGATGTGCACGTAGGGGCCGGCGGTCTGCGAAGGGGTTTCCGGCAGCAGTTCGATTGGCATGGCGGGGTCCTCAGCAGTTTTCGAAGTGGGTCTTGCGCTGGCCGCGCAGCACGATGTCGAAGCGGTAGGCCAGGCAGTCCATCGGGTTGGCGTTGCTCATGTCGAGCTTGGCGATCAACTGCTGCACGGCTTGCGGGTTGGCGATCGACTTGACGATCGGGCACATCGGGATCAGCGGGTCACCCTCGAAGTACAGCTGGGTGATCAACTTGGTGGCGATCGACGGGCCGCTGATGGCGAAGTGGATGTGCGCCGGACGCCAATCGTTCGGGCCGTTGCGCCATGGGTACGGGCCCGGCTTGATGGTGCGGAAGCTGTAGTAGCCATCACGGTCGGTCAGGCAACGGCCAACGCCACCGAAGTTCGGGTCCAGCGGCGCCAGGTAGCGGTCGTTCTTGTGACGGTAGCGGCCACCGGCGTTGGCCTGCCACATTTCCACCAGGGTGTTCGGCACAGGCTTGCCGTACTGGTCGACGACACGGCCGGCGACGATGATTCGCTCGCCGATCGGCAAGCCGCCGTTGTTGAAGTTCAGCAGCAGGTCATGGTCATGGGCGCCGAAGCCCAGGTGGGAAAAGTCCGGGCCGGTGGTTTCGCTGATCGATTGCGGAATGCTGACCAATGCCTGGCGTGGCGAGCGGGCAATAGAAGTCTTGTAGTCAGGCGTAAGGGCTTTCGGGTGCCAGTTGCGATCACGGATCACGAAGCGGCTGTTGTCCTGGGCGGGCATGCCGGTTTCCTCTCTTGGAATTATGGAAATGCGCGGGGGGTGATTTGAAACCCTTTCGCGGGCAAGCCCGCTCCCACATGCAGTTTCAGGCAGGTCGCGCGCAATGAATATTGAAATCAGCTACACCAAACATAACCATTTGGTTATGCATAAGCATCTTGGCCTGACACTCGCCGCCGTCGTGGACTAATCTTTGTCTTCTTGTTTCACGCTCCGGAGAGCATTCATGGATTGGCGAAAAGGCCGACGCAGCGACAATGTGGTCGATGCCCGAGGCGAAGGTGGTGGCGGCGGCATGCGTTTCGGCGGCGGCAAGGGGCTGGGGCTTGGTGCGGTGCTGCTGATTGTCGGCATCGGCTGGCTCACCGGCCAGGACCCGCTGCAGATTCTTGGCCAGCTCGCCGGCCAGATGGAGCAGCAACAACAGCAGGCGCCCAGCAGCGCGGGCGGCAAAGCCCCGCCGGCCAACGACCAGCAGGCCGAGTTCGTCGCCTCGATCCTGGGCGATACCGAAGACACCTGGAAAGCCCTGTTCGCCGAGGGCGGCAAGCAGTACCGCGACCCCAAGCTGGTGCTGTTCAGCGGCCAGGTCAATTCGGCCTGTGGCTTTGCCTCGGCGGCGGTGGGGCCGTTCTACTGCCCGGCGGACCAACGGGTCTACCTGGACATGTCGTTCTTCCGCGAAATGGAAACCCGCTTCGCCGCAGCCGGCGATTTTGCCCAGGCCTACGTGATCGCCCACGAAATCGGCCATCACGTGCAGACCCTGCTGGGCGTGTCGGCCAAAGTCGATGCCGCGCGCCGCAGTGGGCAGCGCATGGAAGGTGACAATGGCCTGCTGGTGCGCCAGGAGCTGCAGGCCGACTGCCTGGCCGGGGTATGGGCCTACCAGGCCCAGAAGCGCCTGAACTGGCTGGAACCGGGTGACGTCGAAGAGGCGCTCAACGCGGCCAATGCCATTGGCGATGACCGCCTGCAGCAGCAGGGCCGCGGACGCGTGGTACCGGACTCGTTCACCCATGGCACCTCGGCGCAGCGGGTGCGCTGGTTCAAGACAGGGTTTGCCGAGGGTGAGGTGAACCGCTGCGATACCTTCAGTGCACGCAACCTTTGAATAAATTCGCAAACCGACGCGATCCCTGTGGGAGCGGCTTTAGCCGCGAACACCGGCAAAGCCGGTGCCATCCACCGCGTCGCCCGCGAAGGGCTGCAAGGCAGCCCTCAATCAAGCCAGTTACAAATCTGCTGAAAAAGCGTTTCAGCTTCCTTCATCACTGCCGATAACCCCTGCACGAATCAGCGGGCATCCAGAACAACAACGCCTGGCGATCGAAGATCAAGCGAGCGAAAACAACTTCTGGAGAGCGTGCATGAACAGCTGGTTCGCCAACATCAGCGTCAACCTCAAACTCGGCCTGGGCTTCGGCCTGGTACTGATCCTCACCGGCCTGCTGGCCCTGACCGGCTGGACCAGCCTGGGCAGCCTGATCGACCGCAGCAACTGGATGGGCGATATCGGCCAGCTCAACAAGGACCTGACCGACCTGCGCATTGCCCGCCTGCAGTACATGATCGCCAATGGCGACGATGCCGCCGCCGCCAACACCCAGACCAAGCTGGACGCCTTCAGCAAGCAGCAGGCCTACCTGGCCAGCACCTTCAAGAGCCCGGAAAACATCAAGCTGCTGGGTGAACTGGGCGAGACCATCAGCGCCTACAAGGTGTCGCTGAACAAGATGCGCCAGGGCTACGACGCCACCCGCACCGCGCGCACGGCCATGGACGGTTCGGCCAGCCGCGCCGACCAGGCCATGGACGCTCTCAGCCAGGAAGTCATGGCGCGCCCCGAAGCCGACAGCGTGCGCCTGGCCCAGTATCAGTTGATCAGCAAGGCCCGCCAGCAACTGCTGCAGGTGCGCATCGATGTACGCGGCTACATTGCCGAAAACAGCGCCGCCAACGAGCAGGCCGCCCTGCGCCAGCTGGACACCGCCCTGGCCGAAATCGACAACCTCAAGCGCCAGCTGCCGGCTGAAGACACACGCCTGCAACAGTTCGAGGGCTCGGTGCTGGCCTACCGTGACGCCGTGCGCCAGTTCCGCGATGCGGTCGCCAACATCACCACTGCGCGCGCCGAAATGACCGTGCAGGGTGCCGACATCGTCAAGCGCAGCGACGCGCTGTACCAGATCCAGCTGCAGCGCCGTGACATCGAGAGCACCCAGGCCCGCAGCCTGCAGGCCATCGCCACGCTGCTGGCGCTGCTGGTCGGCGTGCTGGCGGCAGTGCTGATCACCCGGCAGATCACCCGCCCGCTGCGCGACACCATGGTGGCAGTGGAGAAGATCGCCAGCGGCGACCTCACCCAGCACCTGCGTGTTACCCGTCGCGACGAACTGGGCGTACTGCAACAAGGCATCGCCCGCATGGGCACCACTTTGCGCGAGCTGATCAGCGGCATCCGCGACGGCGTCACCCAGATCGCCAGCGCTGCCGAGGAATTGTCGGCTGTGACCGAGCAGACCAGCGCCGGCGCCAACAGCCAGAAGGTCGAGACCGACCAGGTTGCCACCGCCATGCACGAAATGGCCGCTACCGTTCAGGAAGTGGCACGCAATGCCGAACAGGCCTCGCATGCCGCCACCGGCGCCGATGACGAAGCCCGTGCCGGCGATCGCGTGGTGGGCGAAGCGATTGGCCAGATCGAGCGCCTGGCCGAAGACATGCACCGATCCACCGAAGCCATGAACCTGCTACAGCAGGAAAGCCAGAAGATCGGCAGCGTGATGGACGTGATCAAGTCGGTGGCCGAACAGACCAACCTGCTGGCGCTGAACGCAGCGATCGAGGCGGCGCGTGCCGGCGAGGCCGGCCGTGGTTTTGCCGTGGTCGCCGATGAAGTGCGCGGCCTGGCCCAGCGCACACAGAAATCCACCGAAGAGATCGAAGAGCTGATCGCCAGCCTGCAACATGGGACCCAGCAAGTGGCTACGGCCATGCACGGCAGCCGAACCCTGACCGACAGCAGCGTCGAGCTGGCGCGCAAGGCCGGGGCCTCGCTGGAGAGCATCACCAGCACGGTGTCGAGCATCCAGTCGATGAACCAGCAGATCGCCGCAGCAGCGGAGCAGCAGAGTGCGGTGGCGGAGGAGATCAGCCGCAGCATCCTGAATGTGCGCGATGTGTCGGAGCAGACGGCGGCGGCCAGTGACGAGACGGCGGCGTCCAGCGTGGAGCTGGCGCGGTTGGGTGGGCAGTTGCAGACGTTGGTCAGCCAGTTCCGCGTCTGATCCTGGAATCTGGGGCCGCTTTGCGGCCCATCGCGACACAAGGCCGCTCCCACATTGATCGGCGTACGCAGGTCTTTGTGGGAGCGGCCTTGTGTCGCGATAGGAGGGCAAAGCCCTCCCAGCATTCTGGCAGGTATTACTTGACGACCATCCCTACCCCACGCCCACGCGGATCCGAAGCGGTCTCCAGCTTCGTCCCATCAACCCGGATCGCCTGGATATCCCCCATCTCCCAGCCCTGGTCCTCCAGCACATAGCCCATCTTCTTCAGTTCATCGGCCACCGGCCCGGTCAGCGGCGCATAGCTGTCGAAGTAGATGGTGTCCTTGGGCAGCAACTGATGGTGCACGCGCTGCGCCGCCACTGCCTTGTCCAGCGGCATGCCGTAGTCGTACAGGTTGTTCATCACCTGGAAGATCGAGGTAAAGATCCGCGAGCCACCCGGTGTACCGATGACCAGCTCGACCTTGCCATCGCGGGTCATCAGGCTGGGGCTCATGGACGACAGCATGCGCTTGCCCGGGGCGATGGCATTGGCATCGCCGCCAACCACACCAAAGGCGTTCGCCGCCCCCGGCTTGGCGCTGAAATCGTCCATCTCGTCATTGAGCAGGAAGCCGGCGCCTTTCACCACCACACCACTGCCGTAGTCGAGGTTGAGGGTGTAGGTGTTGCTGACCGCATTGCCCTGCTTGTCTACGATCGAGAAGTGCGTGGTCTGGTGCGGTTCCAGGCCAGGCTTGACCTTGTCGGTGTCTGAAATGGCCTTCGGGTTGACCTGCGCGGCGCGCTTGGCCAGGTAGTCCTTGGCCACCAGCTGATCCACCGGCACTTTGGTGAAGCCTGGGTCACCAAGGTAGTCGGCGCGGTCGGCGAACACGCGCTTCTCGATCTCGGCCAACAGGTGTATGTACTGCGCCGAGTTGTGCGCCACACCCTTGAAGTCCGCCGCGCGGTTTTCCTTGATGCCCAGCAGCTGTGCCAGGGCGACACCACCGGAGCTTGGCGGTGGCGCGGTGTACACCACATTGCCACGCCAGCTCACGGCCATCGGCTCACGCCATACTGCCTTGTAGTCCTTGAGGTCCTGCTTGGTGATCAGGCCCTTGTCGGCCTGCATCTGCGCCACCAGCAGGTCGGCGGTCTTGCCCTGGTAGAACTCGCTCACGCCCTTGTCGGCGATACGTTCCAGGGTCTGGGCCATTTCCGGTTGCTTGAACAGCTCGCCGACCTTCATGTTTCCGAAGTAGTCGTTGAAATTGGTCGCGGTCTTGAACATGCCTTGGGCATCGTTGCGGTATTGGTACTGCTTTGCCGCCACCTTGAAGCCGTTTTTCGCATAGCCGATGGCCGGGGTCAGCAGCTCGCTCCAGGGCAGCTTGCCGAACTTCTGGTGCGCCTCCCACAACCCCATCACCGTGCCCGGTACGCCAGCAGCGCGTGCCCCGACCAGGCTGAGGTTCTCGATGACCTCACCCTTTTCGTCCAGGTACATGTTGCGCGTGGCGGCCTGGGGCGCGACTTCGCGGTAGTCGAGGAAGTAGGGCTTGCCGTCGACGAACAGGGTCATGAACCCGCCACCACCGATGTTGCCGGCCTCGGGATAAGTCACCGCCAGGGTAAAAGCCGTGGCCACTGCAGCATCCACCGCGTTGCCGCCTTTCTTGAGGATGTCGGCTGCCACCTGTGCACCATATTGATCGGGCGCGGCCACCGCACCGCCCTCAAGGTTGGCGGCATGAACCGAGGAACAGCTCAGGATCGCGGCTGCGAGAGCCAGGTACTGGAACGGAGCAATACGCATGACACTTCCTTGGTGTTGTTTTTGTTGAGCAGTCAGTAAGGCCGAAGCGCTTCGACTGTGCAATCAACCGCAGGAAGTTTCGCCGCCTGTGGACAGGATCTGTCGCGTTCAGGCAACTCAGCTGGCGTACATTGCCAACTTGCGCTGGATGAAATCGAGGAAGCACTGGATACGCAGCGCCAGCTGGGTGTTGCGGTAGTACACCGCATGGATCGGCTGGCGGTAGCCGTTGTTGGCTTCGCTCAGCAGCACTTGCAGGCGCCCGGTGCGGATGTCCTCGTGGGTCATGAAGTGCGACAGGCTGACGATGCCCTCGCCGGCCAGCGCCAGTTGGCGCAGGGTCTCGCCACTGGAGGCGATCAGCGCCGGGCGGATGCTCCAGCGGTCACCCTGGGCATGGCGCAGTGGCCATTGGTTGAGCGATTCGGGCTGGCTGAAGCCGAGCAGGCAGTGGCTGGCCAGGTCCTCGACCCGCTGCGGCGTGCCGTGCTGCTCGAGGTAGGCCGGGCTGGCCAGCACCTGTACCGGGCTGCACCCAAGGCTGCGCGCGTGCAGGCTGGAGTCGGCCAGTTCGCCGATGCGGATCGCCACATCGGTGCTCTGCTCCAGCAGGTCGATGATCAGGTCGTCGGTATTGAGTTCCAGTTCGATGCCAGGGTATTGGCGGCGAAACTCGCCGATCCACGGCAGGATGGCATGCAGCATGAAGGGTGCAGCGGCGTTGATGCGCAGGCGCCCGGTAGGGGTCTGGCGATTCATCGACAGACGCTCTTCCATCTCGTCCATCTGCTCCAGGATCAGCCGCGCGCGTTCGAGGAAGAAGCGGCCTTCCTCGGTCAGGTCCATGCGCCGGGTGGTGCGGTTGACCAGCGTGGTGCCCAGCTTGCCTTCAAGGCGCGACAGGGTACGGCTGACGGCGGACGGGGTCTGGCCTATCTGCTCGGCAGCGGCGGAAATCGAGCCGCTGTCGATGACGGCAACGAATACCTGGAGTTCTTCGGATCGGGTTTTCACATCTGCGCCTGTGGTTGGTCTCTGCAGGGATTAGATAGCCGCTTGTCGAGGCCAAGTCCAGCGGTGCCTGTACGGGCCTCTTCGCGGGTGAACCCGCTCCCACAAGTGCTGCACGGTTCTCAAAGACTGTGGAGTACCTGTGGGAGCGGGTTTACCCGCAAAGAGGCCGGCACAGGTAGAACCTTACCGTGCCTTGCCGAATACCTTGTCCAGGTGCGCCTCATAGGCCGCCAAGGCAGTCGGCACATCCGGCCGTTTCATCACATCCACCGCCAAAAAGGTCGGCAGCCCGGTCATGCCAAGGAACTGGTTGGCCTTGTGGAACGGGAAGTACACCGCATCCACCCCCTTGCCCTCGAAGAAATCGCTCGGGTCGTCGAATGCCTGCTGCGGTGCATTCCAGGTCAGCGAAAGCATGTACTGCTTGCCGTGCACCAGGCCACCGCTGCCATACTTTTGCGAGTGGTCCGCACGGGTACGGCCGTCGTTGGCATACAGGCTGCCGTGGCCTGCGGTGAATACCTCATCGATGTACTTCTTCACGGTCCATGGCGCGCCCATCCACCAGCCGGGCATCTGGTAGATCACCACATCAGCCCAGAGGAACTTCTCCACCTCTTCCTGGGCGTCGTAACCACCGTCGATGAAAGTCTGGCGCACATCGAAACCGGCCCGGTCCAGGTGAGCGATGGCCGCTTCGTGCAAGGTCGCGTTGAGGCGACCGTCAGAGTGAGCGAACTGTTTACCACCGTTGAGCAAAAGGATCTTCTTCATGCGGGCCTCGCGGAAAATTCAGGCCGGCAGATTAGAGGCTCGCGGGCGCGGGATATAGTAATGCATGGGCAAAATACAATTGCCCTGAAGTCACGAATTAACAATACATTTTTGCTTTAGAATCGCGTCACCTCCCATCAACGAGTAGCGACCCATGAGTGAGCAGTACGCCTTCATCCTCAAAGCCAAGACTCGCCCGGAAATGGCCGAAGCGTTCGAAACCCTGTTCCGCGCCTACGTCGAGCCAAGCCGCCAGGAACCGGGCTGCATCGAGTACCACATGCTGCGCGACAAGCAGGACCCGAGCCTGTTCGTGTTCTTCGAGGTCTGGGCCGACAAGGCCGCGCTGGATGTGCATTCGGCCCTGCCGCACATGACCGAGTTCTTCGAAAAACGCATGGACTACCTGGAACGCGATTTCGACATACAGATGATCGACATGCTCAGCGCATCAAGCGCTAACCGCTGATCAGCAGATGGCCGCCGAGTGCGGCAAGGCCGATGAAGAAGCAGCGCTTGAACAGCAGCGCGCTGATGCGCTGACGCAGCCACTGGCCAGCCAGCATGCCGAGCAAGGCCGGCGCCAGCATCAGCAGCGAGGCACCCAGTGCCTGGCCACCCAGGGCATCCTGCCCGGCCAGGCCAACGGCCAAGGCCAGGGTCGAAACCGTGAACGACAGGCCCAGGGCCTGGATCATCTGTTCCCGGCTCAACCCCAGGCTCTGCAGGTAGGGCACCGCCGGTATCACGAATACCCCGGTCGCAGCCGTGATCACGCCCGTAACCAGCCCGCAAAGCGGCCCCAGCCAACGCTCCCGCCCCGGCGCCAGGCGCAAGCCCGGGCCGACCAGCCCGTACAGCGCATACAGCACCAAGGCCGCGCCCAGTGCATGCACGGCCCAAGGGCCGCTGTCGATCCCCAGCCAGGCGCTGCCCAGCAAGGTGCCAACGAAAATCAACACCAGCATTGGCCACAGGCGCACCAGCAAGCCCCGCAGGTGCGCACCACTGGCCAGCTGCCACAAGTTCGTGAGGGTCGAAGGCACGATCAGCAATGCCGCAGCCTGCGCCGGTGACATAGCCAGGCCCAGCAGGCCCATGGCGATGGTCGGCAGGCCTAGGCCGATCACCCCCTTCACCGCACCGGCCAGCAGGAAGGTCAGTATCACCAGCAGCGACAGCGCTGGGCCAATGTTCTGGTAAAAAGCGAGCAAGGTATCCATGGGCCGATGATGGCGTGCGCCGGCCGGGCTGAAAATCTGCCATATACTCAGCCAGACTCTTGCCAGGACAGAGCCACATGCATTTCGACCTGATCGACCTCAGGCTTTTCCAGCACACCCTGGAGTGCGGCAACATCACCGCCGGTGCCGGCCGCAGCCATCTGTCGCTGGCAGCAGCCAGTGCACGCATCCGCGCCATGGAGGCATCGCTGGGCATCCCTTTGCTGGAACGCAACCGCCGTGGCGTGCAGCCAACCGCGGCAGGCCAGGCACTGCTACAGCATGCCCGGCTGATAACGCAGCAGGTCGAACGCCTGCAGTTCGACCTGAGCCAGTACGCGCAAGGGCAGCAGGGCCAGGTGCGCCTGCTGTGCAACACGGCGGCGCTCACGGAGTACCTGCCGGAACTGCTGGCCGGCTACCTGGCTGCAAACCCTGGGGTCAGCGTGGATGTGCAGGAGTTGCCAAGCCTGCGCATCGTGCAGTCGATTACCCAGGGCATGGCAGACCTGGGCATCGTTTCGACCGCCGCACCCAGCGCGCACCTGCAGACCCGGCCGTTTCGCGAAGACCCGCTGGTGCTGGTAACGCCGCAGCGCCACCCGCTGGCCAACGAGGTCGCGCCGAGCTTCATCGATAGCCTGGCCCATGGCTATGTCGGCCTGGGGGCTGGCAGTGCACTGGCGTTGTACCTGGAAGAGCAGGCACTGCGCGAGGGGCGGCGCATGCGGGTTCGAGTGCGTGCCGAAGGGTTCGATGGCGTGATCCGCATGGTTGCGGGCGGAGCCGGAGTGGGGATTGTGCCGCTGGCTGCAGTGAAGCGTTGGCAAGGGGTGTTGCCGTTGCACTGGGTGGCCCTGACGGAACCATGGGCCAATCGCCAGTTGCTGGTATGCGCGCGCGACTTTGCGGCATTGCCGGGGTATGCCGCAGGGTTGGTGACCACCCTGACCTGCTGACGGCGTGGATGGCACGGGCTTCGCCCGTGTTCGCGGGTGAACCCGCTCCCACAGGATGGACTGCCCCCGAAAAGTTGGACAGTTTTAGCCAGTAGCCTGAGTCCTGTAGCTGACAGGGCTCAGGCCATTGAGTTTCAGCCTGATGCGATCATGGT
>NZ_NEJU01000037.1:0-18270 GCF_002113295.1 Pseudomonas sp. B10(2017) | reverse complement strand
CAATACTGCTTGGGTTTTTAAGAAACCCTAAACTTGGCTCAGCAATCTCAAATGACTATGTGATTTCTCGCATGGCCACTTGTGATGCTGATAATCTTTGTGACTATCAGTCCGTACTCACAAGCACCCACACGAATTGCTTGATTCGATTTGTTAAAGAGCGTTTGGCTAAGAGCGTTTCATCTCAACCGAGGCGCGGATTCTACGCTTTCCTCATTTGCTGTCAAGCGTTTATTTTGAAGTTTTTTGCGAGAAACTCGTTTAGCTTCAAACACTTGACTCAACAGGGTGGCTGGCTTTTGCTTCGCTACCGCGTTGGAGTGGTGCGCATTATAGGGCGGCTTTCCAGGAGGTCAACCTTTAATTTCAATAATTTAGAATCTTTCCGGAAAGGACCGCATCAGGGCCGTCATGTGCTCCGCGCGAACCTAGCAACGCGCTCAATCGCACAGGCACCGAAATAAAAAGCAACGCCAGGCACCTTGCCCCCTTTCCTCATAATTGCGCACTATATTGCTCACCCGAAACCCCGCTCAAGGATCGCCGCGCAGAAATGAACACCCAGCCCCGCAGTCTGGCCGTAACCCTCTTCCCGATCGGCCTGCTGCTCATCGCCATGGCATCGATACAGTCCGGCGCCTCCCTGGCCAAAAGCATGTTTCCCCTCATCGGCGCCCAAGGTACCACCACCCTGCGCCTGATCTTCGCCAGCATCATCATGCTGCTGATCCTGCGACCGTGGCGTGTGCGCATGACCCGCAACACCTTGCGCAACGTCATCATCTACGGCATGGCGCTGGGCGGCATGAACTTCCTCTTCTACATGGCCCTGCAAACGGTACCGATCGGCATCGCCGTGGCACTGGAGTTCACCGGCCCGCTGGCCGTTGCGATCTTCTCCTCGCGCCGGCCGATCGACTTCCTCTGGATTGCCCTGGCTATCGTCGGCCTGCTGCTGTTGCTGCCGGCCGGCCATGGCGGGCAGGCCCTCGACCCGGTCGGCGCAGCCTATGCCCTGGGCGCAGGCGTGTGCTGGGCACTGTACATCCTGTTCGGGCAGCGGGCCGGGGCCGAGCATGGTATCCAGAGTGCCGCACTGGGCGTTGTGGTCGCCGCGCTGTTCGTTGCCCCCATCGGTATCGCCCACGCTGGCAGCGCATTGCTCACGCCCGCTCTGATCCCCATGGCGCTAGGCGTCGCGGTATTGTCCACCGCCCTGCCCTACAGCCTGGAAATGGTTGCCCTCACGCGTATCCCTGCACGCACCTTCGGCACCCTCATGAGCATCGAACCAGCATTCGGCGCCCTCTCCGGCCTGCTGTTCCTGGGCGAAGTACTGACGATTACCCAATGGCTGGCTATTCTGGCGATCATTACCGCGTCGGTCGGCACCACCCTGTCCATGCGCAAGGAACCCAGCCCGGCTGTCGCAGCAGACTGACATGAGAAATATTTTCATTTGAGACAGGATTAATGATTGTAGCGACCCGTCTCGCTGATTAAGCTGTCATAGAATCATCATCTTTACGCTATCTACTGGACCGAACACGGACGCTGGGGAAATTTCAGGAAGAACCAAAGCGATAACGACAGGGCCTTACAGCTATCAGCCCTGCATTTAAGGACAGGAATGAAACGTATTTTGCTCATCCTGGCCATCTTGGCTATTGCTGGATGCGCCGCCACGGCCAAGACTGAGGTCAAAAGGGGCAAGAAGGGCCTGCATATCAATTGCTCCGGCCTGTCTTCCTCGTGGGACAACTGCTATAGCAAGGCCGCGAGCTCGTGCAGCACGCGCGGCTACCGGGTCATTGCACGCTCGGGCGATAGCGATGAAGAGCCTGGTGACTACTTGTTCGGCATAAACCCGGCGGGTTATACCAGCCGCAGCATGATCGTCATCTGCAAGTAGACAAAAGGGCAGCTCGCAAGCTGCCCTTTCCATTTGCCTCACAACGGCGCGGTACGCGCCTCCAGCCACGCCAGCGCATCACCCTTGAGCAAGGGTGCCAAGCGCTCGCGTACCTTGGCGTGATAGCCGTTCAACCAGTCCCGCTCCTCATTGGCCAGCAGCTTGGGTACCAGACAGCGGGTATCGATCGGGCACAGCGTCAGGGTCTCGAAGCTCAGGAATTCACCGAAGGCGCTCTTGCCGGCCTCGCGGTTTACCACCAGGTTCTCGATACGCACACCCCATTGCCCTGGGCGGTACGTACCCGGCTCGATCGAGCTGATCATGCCCACCTGCATCGCGGTCTGCGGCGTCGGCGCCGCCTGGTAGGCAATTACCTGCGGCCCCTCGTGCACATTCATGAAGTAACCCACTCCATGCCCGGTGCCGTGGCCGTAATCCACCTGGCCTGCCCAGATCGGTGCCCGGGCAATGGCGTCGAGCAATGGCGACAGCACGCCTCGCGGGAAGGTAGCGCGCGACAGGGCGATCATGCCCTTGAGCACGCGCGTGCAATCCTCCTTCTGCGCAAGGCTTGGGGTACCCACCGGTACCATGCGGGTTATGTCGGTAGTACCGCCAAGGTACTGCCCGCCCGAATCGATCAGCAGCAGACCATCGCCCTCGATCACCGCATGCGACTGCTCGGTGGCACGGTAATGCGGCATCGCGCCATTGCCATTGAAGGCGGCAATGGTCGAGAAGCTCAACGACACGAAACCTGGGCGGCGCGCACGCGCTGCACTCAATTGCTCGTCGACGGTAAGCTCGGTAATCACTTCCCGTCCGAGGCTGGCCTCGAACCAGGCGAAGAACTCGCACAAGGCCGCGCCGTCCTGCTCCATCACACGTCGGATGTGTTCAAGGTCGTCTTCACTTTTGCACGCTTTGCTCAATGTTGTTGGGTTGAGCCCCTCGACCAGTTCGACCCCGGCGGGCAGCTTATCCAGCAGGCCGCAGGTTACCCGGGCCGGATCGACCAGCAATCGACTGCCGGCCGGCATGGCGGCAAGGGCCTCGCCTGCTTTGGCGTAATCGCGCACCTCGATACCGTCGGCCGCCAGTACCTGCCTCAGGTGCTCATCAACCTTGTCCGGGCCTACGAACAGGATGGCCTGCTGCTGGCTGATCAAGGCAAAGGCGACGAACACCGGGTTGTAGGACACATCGCTACCGCGCAGGTTGAACAGCCAGGCGATGTCATCCAGGGTAGCGATGAAATGCCAGTCGGCGCCCTTGGCCTGTGCGCTCTGGCGCAACTGCGCCAGTTTTTCCGCCCGGCTCACCGTGGCGTGCGGTGGCAAATGCTGGTAGACCGGGTTGCCTGGCAGCTCCGGGCGCTCTGCCCAGACCTGCTTCAGCAGGTCCTTGTCAGTCACCAGTCGCGCGCCGCGCGCCTTCAGCCGGTCGCCCAGCTGGCGCGCCGAAGCCAGGGCCATGACCGCACCATCTACCGCCACGCTGCCATTGGTCTCGACATGGTCGCCCAGCCATTCCAGCGCGCCAGACTTACCCGGCAACAGCTTCATCAGCTCAATGCCACTGCCCGCCAGCTCGTGTTCCGCCTGTTCCCAGTAGCGGCTGTCCACCCACAGCCCGGCGAAGTCAGCCGTGACCACCAGCGTGCCGACCGAGCCGTGGAAACCCGACAGCCACTGGCGCCCTTGCCAGTAACCGGGCAGGTATTCGGAAAGATGGGGGTCGGCCGAAGGTACCAGCAAGGCATCGATGCCCTCTGATGCCATGGCCTGGCGAACCTGCGCCAGGCGCTGCGGCACGCTTTGCCCAAAGGTGGTCTGAACGTTCATGCGCTCTCCTGCGGCTACATCACGGTTTATCCAGTGTGCCGATAATGGAACAGCAGCCGAAGCCCTGCAATCTTGGCGACCGACACACGGCATGCATTGCCCGCCATGCCGTGCGCATATCGGACATCTCCTACAGATCGGCCAGGACCATCGATCAAGTTCCGCTGAACTTCCTCAAAGCACTGGCTTCACACTCAGTACATTCATTGCACACAGGCAAATGACCATGCCCAATGCCTGCGCCCCAAGACGCGGCGTGGTGCTGCTCGACACTCGCGCACACACCCCCGACCACGAGCATGCCGTACACCTGAAGCTTGCCGATGGCCTGGCCCGCCTGCTGGGCTGCCCGCACGTGCAACCCGACCGACCACCAAGCGCCACCGATGGCTACTACTACCTGCCCACCGAAACCTTGGTCGATCCCAAGCGTCATGCCGCCTTGGGCATCTGCAGCGAGCAGGACCTGTTCGGCGGCCTGGTCGCACACCCCTACATGGCGACCAAGGCAATTTCCCACCCGCTGCCGGCCGGAGCCAGTTTCCCGCCAGGGTGGACCGATGCCTTCGCCCGGCAAGCCAGCGACGCCCTGCTGCGCGGCTACACCGTGTTCAGCAAGGCCGATGCGCGCACCGCCGCACAGCTGTTACTGACGGACGGCCCGTTGCGAATCAAGCCGGTACTGGCCTGCGCAGGCCGTGGGCAACAGGTCATCACCACCGCGGATGCGCTGGAACCGCTGCTGGCCGACATGGATGACCAGGACCTTGCGCTATGGGGCTTGGTGCTTGAGGAAGACCTGAGCGAAGTGCAAACCTTCAGCGTCGGCCAGGTACGCGTCGCCGGCCTGACCTGCAGTTATCACGGTACCCAGCAACTGACCCACGACCACCAGGGCACGGAAGTGTATGGCGGCTCCGACCTGGTAGTGGTGCGCGGTGACTACCAGGCACTGCTGCAACTGCCGCTGGACGAACCGCTGCGCCTGGCCATCAACCAGGCGATAGCCTACGAACAGGCCGCCGAGCAGCACTTCCCCGGCTTCATCGCCTCACGACGCAACTACGACATCGCCCGCGGCATGAACCCACAGGGCCACCTGCGCAGCGGCGTACTCGAACAATCCTGGCGCCTGGGCGGTGCCAGCAGTGCCGAGCTGCTGGCGTTGCAGGCGTTCGCCGACGACCCGGCATTGCAACGGGTGCGTGCCTCCACCCATGAAGTGTTCGGCACCCCCGAACTGCCCACTGACGCCACCCTCTTCTACCAAGGAAACGACAGTGAACTCGGACAACTCAGCAAATTTGCGCGGATTCGCGAACATGACCATTCAGAGTGAAACCGTTGAACTGCAGGTCGAGGACGACAGCATCGTCGGCACCCTGGTCAGCCCCGGCAGCAAGATGCCGGGCATCCTCTTCGTCCACGGCTGGGGCGGCAGCCAGCAACGCGACCTGGCACGCGCCCGGCAAATCACCGGGCTGGGCTGCGTGTGCATGACCTTTGACCTGCGCGGCCACGAAAAAACCGAAAGCCAGCGGCTGACGGTCACCCGCGAACAGAACCTGACCGACCTGCTGGTTGCCTATGACCGCCTGGTAAGCCACCCAGCCGTCGACACCAGTGCCATCGCCATCATCGGCAGCAGCTATGGCGGCTACCTGGCCACCCTGCTGACCCGCGAACGGCCGGTCAAATGGCTGGCGTTGCGGGTGCCCGCCATGTACTGGGACGACGAATGGAACCTGCCCAAGCAAACCCTCGACCGGCAACGGCTGAACGCCTACCGCCAGCGGCCGCTCGGCCCGTCGGACAACCGCGCACTGGCAGCCTGCGCCGAATTCGAGGGCGATGTACTGCTGGTGGAGTCCGAGCAGGACGACTACGTACCGCACAGCACACTGATGAGCTACCGCTCGGCATTCGTCAGTGCCCATTCACTCACCCACCGCATGGTCGACGGTGCCGACCATGCATTGTCCAGCGAAGAGAGCCAGAAAGCCTACAGTTCGATCCTGGCGGCATGGGTCAGCGAAATGGTCATCGGCGCCCGCCTGGATCGCTACCCGCACTATGCGCCCTGGTATGCCTGAGGCTCACCCACCTGGCAATGCAGGCCGCCATCGGCGCCGCGCACCAGGCTGCGCAGGGTCTGGTAGGCAGCAAAGTTGACGCCTCTGGCCTGGTACCGACCAAGCAGTTCGAGGAATGGCTCCTCGACGAAATGCACGGCCGCTGACGACCACGCTTGTCGAGACTGCCATTGCAGGTACTGAAGCACCCGGCTGCCGTCGTCGCTGGCCTGAATACTGACACCCTGCAGCCCTTCACAACGCGCAGCCAGCTCTTCGCTGCGTGCCACCAGCGCTTGGGCCAGCGCCTGCTGGAACTTGCCAGGCACTTCATATTCGATCATCTGGGTAAACCACAGGGCTCGGGATGTTGCCGTCATGAACGGTCTCCTGGCGACGGACGCGTACAGCGCGATGCCGAGCAGGGTAAAACCTCAAGTAAAGTCAAGGTCAAGCGGTTTTCCGCACCGGGAACGCTCCCGCGCCCTAACCCGATACCGCGAAGCGCCGCCGGTAATCACTCGGGGTCAGGCCGGTGATGCGCTGAAACACCTTGCGAAACGCACTTGGGTCCTGATAACCGACGCCCCAGGCGATCTGCTCGACATTGCGCCGGGTGAACTCCAGCAAGCGGCACGCCCGCCCTACCCTCACCTGCTGGCAGTATTCGGTCGGCCGTAGCCCCGTGGCAGCACGAAAACGCCGCAGAAAGGTGCGTTCCTCCAGCCCCGCGCACGCAGCCATGCCGGCAAGGTCCGCGTCCTGCCCACCGTTGCCCTGCAACCAGTGCTGCACTTTCAGCACCGCGTCATCACCATGGTCCAGGCGTGGATTGAACACTGCACCAGGCAGCGGCGCCGTGACCGGATCGACCGCAAGGTAGCGGGCAGTTTCCCGCGCCACCGTCGCGCCCATGAAACGCTCCAGCAAGCGCAAGCCCAGGTCGGTCCAGGCCATCAGCCCAGCCGAGGTGACGATGTCGCCATCGTCCAGCAATGGTTGCTGGGCCTCGACCCGCACCTTGGGAAAACGCTGGGCAAGAGAATGCACGTAGTTCCAGTGGGTGCAGGCCGGGCGCCCGTCGAGCAGGCCACTGGCGGCGATGAAGAACACCCCGATGCACACCGATGCCAGCACCGTGCCATGCCTGTGCAACTGGCATAACGACGCGCGATGGCGCTCAAGCAGGTCACCCTGCGGTGCCGACTCCAGGCTCGGGGGAATGATCAGCACCCGCAGGTTGGACTCGACAGCAGGCACGCTCTCAGGGGCAGGCTGCAACTGCCCCGCTTCGTCCGCCTGCCAGTAGCTGATCCGCACTGATGGCAACTTGACGGCCCCCAGTTCGGACGCCACCCGGTTGGCCACCAGGAACAGGTCGGCCAGCCCATGCACGGCAGCACGCTGCGCGCCGGGGTACAGCAGCAGGCCGATGTCCAGGCTGGCGGGGTTGTCAGTTTTTGCCTGCATAGTGTCGTTCGCGCCAATCCTCAGGTCAGTGCACACAGCCTATAACTAACGTCATCCAACGACTACTGCCACAGGAGGCAGCATGAGCAACCAGGCGCTGATCATCATCGACATCCAGAACGACTATTTCCCGGGCGGCAAATGGACCCTCGAGGGCGCCGACCAGGCGGCCGACAACGCTGCCCGCCTGCTCGCAGCGGCGCGTCAACGGGGCGACCTGGTGGTACATGTGCGCCATGAGTTCGAGAGCGCCGACGCGCCGTTCTTCGCGCCAGGCTCGCAGGGCGCGGCGATCCATGCCAAGGTCGAGCCTCGGGCCGACGAGCCGGTGGTGCTCAAGCACAAGGTCAACGCCTTCCTCGGCACCGACCTGAAGCACACGCTGGACCGCCATGGCGTCGAGGCCCTGACCATCGTCGGCAGCATGAGCCACATGTGCATCGACGCCGCCACCCGGGCCGCGGCCGACCTGGGTTACGAGGTGACCGTGGCGCACGACGCCTGTGCCACGTTGCCGCTGGAGTTCGATGGCAAGCAGGTGCCAGCAGCGCAGGTGCATGATTCGGCGATGGCGGCGTTGGCGTTTGCCTATGCCAAGGTGGTCAGGACCGATGAGTTGATAGGAGACTGACCGCGAGCCTTGGGTTGCCCATACGAGCCTCATCGCCGGCAAGCCAGCTCCCACAGGTCCACCTTCAGGCTCAGAGCCAGTGGGAGAACCTGTGGAAGCTGGCTGCCGGCGATGAGGCACTGAAGGCAGCAACACCTCTCGATCAAATCACCACATTGCGCACAAACCGCACCGCCACCGCCCCATCGTTGCGATAGGCATACCGGCAGTTGCTGGGAAACACATGGAACTGCCCGACCTGCAGGCGATGCTCGACCCCTTCGATAATCAGCGTCAGTTGCCCTTGCGCCACATAGATCTGCTCGCTCCAGCCCTCGGCATCAGCCTCGCTGGAATAGCACTCGCCCGGCGCCAGGGTCCATTCCCACAGCTCCACCTCGCGCCGCGCCACACTGCTACCCAGCAGCACCGCCCGGCTCTGCGGGTGTTCGCCGGCCCAGGCCAACTCTTCGATGCGCCCGGGGTCACGCTGGTCAGGTGCCTGGATCAGGGTACTGAAAGCCACGCCCAAGGCTTCGGCAATCAGGTCAAGAGTAGTCAGGCTGACATTCTTTTCGCCCGCCTCGATCGCCACCAGCATGCGCCGGCTGACCCCGGAGCGCTCCGCCAGCATCGTCTGGCTCATGCCCGCGGCGTTGCGCAGGCTGCGTACATTGAGGCTGACATGTTGCAGCACCGATGCCCGGTGCGAGGAATCTTTGTGCACTATATTGCTCACTGGTCGGTATTGCGCAGTATACTGCCCACTTTGCGGCGATTGTGCGCCGCCCTCTCCGAGTGCGCAAGACCATGAACCAGCCCAGCAACAAGCCAACCCCTGCCATAACCTTTCGCCTGAGCAAGGCCGAACTGGTGCTGGTGTTCATCACCATGCTGTGGGGCGGCACCTTCCTGCTGGTGCACAACGTGATGACCGTCAGCGGCCCGATGTTCTTCGTCGGCCTGCGCTTCGCTGCAGCCGCGCTGTTCGTCGGAGTGGTCTCGGCGCGGGCGCTGCCTGGGCTGACCTTCACCGAACTGAAGGCCGGCATGCTGATCGGGATGTCGATCATGCTCGGCTACGGCCTGCAGACCATGGGCCTGCAAACCATCAGCAGCAGCCAGTCGGCGTTCATCACCGCGCTGTACGTACCATTCGTGCCGCTGCTGCAATGGCTGGTGCTGGGCCGGCGCCCCGGCCTGATGCCCAGCATCGGTATCGGCCTGGCGTTCATCGGCCTGATGCTGCTGGCCGGCCCGGAGGGGGGCAGCCTGCACTTCAGCGAAGGCGAGCTGGTAACCCTGGTCAGCGCCGTGGCCATTGCCGGCGAAATCATCCTGATCAGCCGCTACGCCGGCCAGGTCGATGTGCGCCGGGTCACCGTGGTGCAACTGGCGACCGCCTCGCTGCTGGCGTTCCTGATGATCGTGCCGACCCAGGAGCGCATCCCCGACTTTTCCTGGCTGCTGCTGGCCAGTGCCGTGGGCCTGGGTGCCATGAGCGCGGTGATCCAGGTGGCAATGAACTGGGCGCAGAAGTCGGTCTCGCCCACCCGCGCCACCCTCATCTATGCCGGCGAACCGGTATGGGCCGGGATCGTCGGGCGCATCGCCGGTGAGCGCCTGCCGGGCGTGGCACTGCTCGGTGGCCTGCTGATCGTGATCGCGGTGGTGGTAAGCGAACTCAAGGTGCGCCGCCCGCGCGAGGTGGCCGAAGCACGGGAAGCGCAGGATGAAGGCGAGCGCCAGGCTGGCCTGTAAAGCCGCCAACTACGACTATGCTTTGTAAGAATCTGTTATAAAAAAACAGCTTGTCACAGCCTGTTTGTAGGATTCTGCGACAGCTTGCGTGTTGGTGATCAACCCCTCGGCACGTATGATTCTTTGCAAACTTCTCCAGAATAGAACGCTATGTCATTGATAGTGCTATTGCTTCTGCCGTTCGTGGGCAGTTGCCTGGCAGCCGTGCTGCCGCACAACGCACGTAACGCGGAGTCCATTCTCGCCGGGCTCGTGGCCCTGGTCGGCACTGTCCAGGTAGCACTGCTGTACCCTCAGGTTGCCCACGGCGGCGTGATTCGCGAAGAATTCCTCTGGCTACCCAGCCTGGGGTTGAACCTGGTGCTGCGCATGGACGGCTTCGCCTGGCTGTTCTCGCTGCTGGTGCTGGGCATCGGTACGCTGGTGTCGCTGTATGCCCGCTATTACATGTCGCCACAAGACCCGGTACCGCGCTTCTTCGCCTTCTTCCTCGCCTTCATGGGCGCCATGCTCGGCCTGGTGATCTCCGGCAACCTGATCCAGCTGGTGTTCTTCTGGGAACTCACCAGCCTGTTCTCGTTCCTGCTGATCGGCTACTGGCACCACCGTGCCGACGCCCGCCGCGGCGCCTACATGGCGCTGATGGTCACGGGCGCGGGCGGCTTGTGCCTGCTGGTGGGTGCCCTGCTGCTCGGCCATGTGGTCGGCAGCTACGACCTGGACAAGGTCCTGGCTGCCGGCAACACCATCCGCCAGCATGCGCTGTACCCGGTGCTGCTGCCACTGATCCTCATTGGCGCCCTGAGCAAGAGCGCACAATTCCCCTTCCAGTTCTGGCTGCCCCATGCCATGGCAGCGCCCACTCCGGTATCGGCCTATCTGCACTCGGCGACCATGGTCAAGGCCGGGGTGTTCCTGCTCGCGCGCCTGTGGCCGGTGCTGTCGGGCAGCGAGGAGTGGTTCTGGATAGTCGGCGGTGCCGGCGCTCTCACCCTCCTGCTCGGCGCCTTCGCCGCCATGTTCCAGAACGACCTCAAGGGCCTGCTGGCGTACTCGACCATCAGCCACCTGGGCCTGATTACCCTGCTGCTGGGCCTGAACAGCCCGCTGGCCGCCGTCGCGGCGGTGTTCCACATTCTCAACCACGCCACCTTCAAGGCCTCGTTGTTCATGGCCGCCGGCATCATCGACCACGAAAGCGGTACCCGTGACATCCGCCGCCTCAGCGGGCTGATACGCCTGGTGCCATACACCGCCACCCTGGCCATGGTGGCCAGCGCGTCGATGGCCGGCGTGCCGCTGATGAACGGTTTCCTGTCCAAGGAAATGTTCTTCGCCGAAACGGTGTTCATCAGCTCCACTGCCTGGGTCGAGGCCACGCTGCCGGTCATCGCCACCCTGGCCGGCACCTTCAGCGTGGCCTATGCCCTGCGTTTCACCGTCGATGTGTTCTTCGGCCCCACTGCGCAGGACCTCCCGCACACCCCGCACGAACCGCCACGCTGGATGCGTGCGCCGGTCGAACTGCTGGTGCTTACCTGCCTGGTGGTGGGCATCTTCCCTGCCCAGTCGGTAGGCCCGCTGCTGGCCGCCGCCGCCCTGCCGGTGGTGGGCGGCACCCTGCCGGAATACAGCCTGGCCATCTGGCATGGCTGGAACGCGCCGCTGATCATGAGCCTGGTGGCCATGAGCGGCGGTATCGTGCTGTACCTGTTACTGCGCAAGCAACTGCGCCTGGGCCGCTTCCCCTACCCGCCGGTGATGGAGCGTTTCAACGGCAAGCGCCTGTTCGAACACGGCCAGGTGCAACTGATGCTGCTGGCGCGGCGCATCGAGCGCCTGCTCACCAGCCGCCGCCTGCAGTCGCAGCTGTTCATGCTGGTGCTCGCCGCCTTCCTCGCCGGCCTCACCCCCATGCTCTACAGCGGCCTGAGCTGGGGCGACCGGCCGAAGATTCCCGGCTCGGGCGTATTCGTCGCGCTGTGGCTGATCGCCATTGCCTGCGCCATCGGCGCCGCCTACCAGGCCAAGTATCACCGTTTGGCGGCGTTGATCATGGTCAGCGTCTGCGGCCTGATGACCTGCATCACCTTCGTCTGGTTCTCCGCGCCTGACCTAGCCCTGACCCAGTTGGTAGTGGAAGTGGTCACCACCGTGCTGATCCTGCTCGGCCTGCGCTGGCTGCCGCGGCGGATCGAAGGCGTATCGCCGCTGCCGGGCAGCCTGGAGCGTGCGCGCATGCGTCGCCTGCGCGACCTGCTGCTGGCGGTGCTGGTAGGCGGCGGCATGGCCCTGCTGTCCTATGCAATGCTCACCCGGCCCACGCCGAACGACATTTCCTCGTTCTACCTGAGCCGGGCACTGCCCCAGGGCGGTGGCACCAACGTGGTCAATGTCATGCTGGTCGACTTCCGTGGTTTCGATACCCTCGGTGAAATCACCGTGCTGGTGGCCGTTGCGCTGACCGTGTTCGCCCTGCTGCGGCGCTTCCGCCCGCCGAAGGAAAGCATGCAACTGCCGGCGCAGCAGCGTCAGCTGGCACCCGACGTGGTCACCGACCTGATCAACCCGCGGCATGCCACTGACACCGCCCTGGGCTTCATGATGGTGCCCGCGGTGCTGGTGCGCCTGCTGCTGCCGATCGCCCTGCTGGTGTCGATGTACCTGTTCATGCGTGGCCACAACCAGCCCGGTGGCGGCTTCGTTGCGGGCCTGGTGATGTCGGTGGCGTTCATCCTGCAGTACATGGTGGCCGGCACCCAGTGGGTCGAGGCGCAGATGAGCCTGCGCCCGCTGCGCTGGATG
The DNA here is from genome assembly GCF_002113295.1 of Pseudomonas sp. B10(2017). Classification (NCBI taxonomy): domain Bacteria; kingdom Pseudomonadati; phylum Pseudomonadota; class Gammaproteobacteria; order Pseudomonadales; family Pseudomonadaceae; genus Pseudomonas; species Pseudomonas sp. B10(2017). The sequence continues at coordinate 5,793 of NZ_NEJU01000037.1, read as the reverse complement.
GGTACCGGGCTGCTGTGCGCAACCCTGACCGGCGCGGGCGCCATGCTGCTGGGCTACCCGTTCCTCACCACCCATACCGCCCACCTGCACCTACCGTTGCTCGGCGATGTGCATGTGGCCAGCGCGCTGTTCTTCGATGTCGGCGTGTTCACCGTGGTGGTCGGCTCGACCCTGCTGATCCTCACTGCCCTGGCGCACCAGTCGGTGCGCGCCTACCGCCCGGGCAACCCGGCGAAAACCAGCCAAGCAGGAGCCGCCTGATGGAAGAAGTGATTGCAGTTGCCATCGGCGTGCTGGCCGCCTCGGGGGTGTGGCTGATCCTGCGCCCGCGGACCTACCAGGTAATCATGGGCCTGTGCCTGTTGTCGTACGGGGTCAACCTGTTCATCTTCAGCATGGGCAGCCTGTTCATCGGCAAGGAACCAATCATCAAGGACGGCGTGCCCCAGGACCTGCTGCACTACACCGACCCACTGCCGCAAGCCCTGGTGCTCACCGCCATCGTCATCAGCTTCGCCATGACCGCGCTGTTCCTGGTGGTGTTGCTGGCCTCGCGCGGTCTGACCGGTACCGACCACGTGGATGGCCGGGAGCGTGACGAATGAGTGGCATGAGCCAATTGATCATCGCGCCTATCCTGCTGCCCCTGGTGACGGCGGCAGTGATGTTGCTGCTGGGCGAGAAACACCGGCAGACAAAAGCCCGGCTGAACCTGCTGTCGACCTTCGCCGGCCTGGCCATCGCGGTCAGCCTGCTACTGTGGGTGCGCACCCAGGGCCAGGCGGAATCGATCGGTGTCTACCTGCCAGGCAACTGGCCGGCGCCGTTCGGCATCGTGCTGGTGGTCGACCACCTGTCGGCCCTGCTGCTGACCCTCACCGGTATCATCGGCTTCAGTGCCCTGCTGTTTGCCCGCGCCCGCTGGGACGGTGCCGGGGCCAGTTTCCACGCACTGTTCCAGATCCAGCTGATGGGCCTGTACGGCGCTTTCCTCACCGCCGACCTGTTCAACCTGTTCGTGTTCTTCGAGGTGCTGCTGGCCGCTTCCTATGGCCTGCTGCTGCATGGTTCGGGCCGCGCCCGGGTGCGTGCCGGCCTGCACTACATTGCCATCAACCTGTTCGCCTCGTCGCTGTTCCTGATCGGCGCAGCGATGCTCTATGGCGTGACCGGCACCCTGAACATGGCCGACCTGGCCTTGAAGATTCCGCTGGTGCCGGAGGCCGACCGTGGCCTGCTACACGCCGGCGCGGCGATTCTGGCCATGGCCTTCCTGGTCAAGGCCGGTATCTGGCCACTGAACTTCTGGCTGGTGCCGGCCTATGCCTCGGCCAGTGCGCCGGTGGCTGCGCTGTTCGCCATCATGACCAAGGTCGGCCTGTATGCCGTGCTGCGCCTGTGGACACTGCTGTTCTCCGGGCAGGCCGGGGCCTCTGCGCACTTCGGTGGTGAATGGCTGGTATATGGTGGCCTGGTCACCCTGGCGGTGGCAGCGGTGTCAATCCTGGCCGCACAGCGCCTGGAGCGCATGGCCGCACTCAGCATCCTGGTTTCGGCCGGCACTCTGCTCGGTGCCGTCGGTTTCGCTCAATCGGCGCTGACAGGTGCCGCCTTGTTCTACCTGGTCAACTCGACCCTGGCGCTGTGCGCTCTGTTCCTGCTCGCCGAACTGGTCGAACGTTCACGTTCGGCCAACGAGGCGCCACTTGAGGACGAAGAAGGCACCATGCCGCCACCGTTGGAATCACTGCACCCGCCCAAGGGCATCAACCTCGATGACGAGCAGAAGGTGGTGATCGGCCAGATCATCCCGTGGACCATGGCCTTCCTCGGCATGAGCTTCATCGCCTGCGCCCTGCTGATCATCGGCATGCCGCCACTGTCGGGCTTTGTCGGCAAGCTCAACCTGATCAGCGCACTGTTCAACCCGCAGGGGCTGGGCGTACCTGCCGAGCAGCCGCTGGGCACGGCGGGGTGGGGCCTGGTGGCGTTGCTGATCCTGTCTGGCATGGCTTCGCTGATCGCCTTCGGCCGCGTCGGCATCCAGCGCTTCTGGAAGCCTGAGGAACGCCCTTCGCCGGTGCTGCGCCGCTACGAATGCCTCCCCATTGTCATCCTGTTGGGCCTGTGCATCATCCTCAGCTTCAAGGCCGAGCCGCTTTTGCGCTACACCCAGGACACCGCCGCCAGCCTGCAGGCACCCGAAGCCTATATCGAAGCCGTGATGGCCGCCCGGCCGATTCCTGGCCCCACCTCGCTCGACGTACAGGTGCAGCCATGAATCGACTGTTCCCCGCACCGCTGTTATCGGTTTCGCTATTTGGCCTGTGGCTGCTGCTGAACCTTTCGGTCAGCCCCGGCAACCTCTTGCTGGCAGCCGCGCTCGGCGTGCTGGCGCCGCTGCTGATGGCACCGCTGCGCCCGCAGCATGCCCATGTACGGCGGCCGCTGGCCATCGCCCGGCTGGTTGCCCGGGTCGGCATCGATGTGATCATGTCCAACCTGCTGGTTGCTCGTGGCGTGCTGCGCGCCGGCAAGCAGCCACCCCGCTCGGCGTTCGTGCACATTCCACTGGCCCTGCGCGACCCGCATGGCCTGGCGGCGTTGTCGATGATTACCACGGTGGTGCCCGGCACGGTCTGGTCCGAGCTGGCGCTGGACCGCAGCGTGTTGCTGCTGCATGTGTTCGACCTGGACAATGAGGCGGCCTTCATCCAGCACTTCAAGGACACCTACGAACGCCCGCTGATGGAGATTTTCCAATGACAGGCCTGCTCGCCAATGCTGTCCTCGCCAGCCTGTTCATCTTCGCCCTGGCCATGGCCCTGGCACTTATCCGACTGTTCCGCGGCCCGTCCGCCCAGGACCGGGTGCTGGCGCTGGACTACCTGTACATCCTGGCCATGCTGACCATGCTGGTACTGGGAATCCGTTATGCCAGTGACACCTACTTCGAAGGTGCCCTGCTGATTGCGCTGTTCGGTTTCGTTGGCTCGTTTGCCCTGGCCAAGTTCCTGCTGCGCGGTGAGGTGATCGAATGACTGAAACCCTGCAACTCCCCTTCTGGCTGGAGCTGGTCGTTGCCGCGCTGCTGCTGACCGGCAGCCTGTTTGCCCTGATCGGTGCCGTGGGCCTGTTGCGGCTGAAGGACTACTTCCAGCGCATGCACCCGCCGGCATTGGCCTCGACGATTGGTGCCTGGTGCGTGGCACTGGCTTCGATCATCTATTTTTCCTGGCTCAAGGAAGCCCCGGTGCTGCACGCCTGGTTGATTCCGATCCTGCTGTCGATCACCGTACCGGTGACCACGCTGTTGCTGGCCCGGGCAGCGCTGTTCCGCAAGCGCATGGCGAAAGAGCCGGTACCTGAAGAAGTCAGCAGCGGCCGCGATCGCGGTAACTGAAAAGTCGCCGCCTCACCCTTGGGCCAGGCGCTGCAACTCGCGCCGGACCATGGCGGCATAAGGCGGCGGGCCAAGGCGATACAATTCGCCTGCCACCCAGTTCAACCAGGCGCCTTGCAGCTCTTCGCGCCTGGCCAGCAAACGCTCGGCCTCGGCCACGGCATCCGCGTGATGCTGCCGATGAAACTCGGCACGTGTTGCGGGCGTATCGTCACTGAGGGTCATTCACTGGCCTTGAAGGTGGTCAGCTCACCTTTGCGCCATTTGGCAACCTTGCCGGTCACCGCCTTGAGCAATTTGCCCAGGCCTTCCTGCACTTGCTGCTGCGCGGCGAATACCAGCATCACACCGTGGCCTTCACGGAACACGATGCCCTCGCCTTCGGGCACCGACACGAAGGCATAGTCGCCCACGCCATATACGTTCAGCTTGATTTCACGAAAGCGCATTTCCAGCTTGCCGCCTTCCCGGCTGGGCAGAACGGCGGCGCGAAAATGGTCGCCAACCTTCAGTTCCAATCGCTGCTTGTCATCGACGACCAATGCGCTTTCGGTGTCGATTTCGGCCATGTACAGGCCTTCGGGACTCTGTTCGGTGACATAGACGAAGCGGCCCTGAAACAGCTGGGCCAATTTACCGCGCAAGTCGCCCAAGGCGAACAACGCATGGGTATCAAGAGTGCTGACTGCCAATGAAGTAATCCTCAACCGGTTACAACCCGCCCTCACCCAAGCTCGGTGAGACACGGTCATTTCTTATCGATAGGCGAAAAGAGTAATAAAGCGATATGCGAAATGTCTGTGCACGCTGGCGATGCAGTGTGCAGGAATCTTTACTCTGGCTTGCCAGATCTGGCCTCAAATACAGGCTTTCGGCATATTCCCGATTCGGGAAGCTTAATGTCTGACAGCAAAACCGCCAGAAAAGATGCGGCAGGCAATGCCAGAGCGCGTGAGAGCGGGCCCTGCAATCCATCAGCGCATTACTGGAGGAAGAATATGCACGAAAACACCGAAATTCGTCGAGAGGCAAAGTACATTTCTTACAGAAGAACGCCCTGAACAACACCCTGTTTGCTCACCGGTAGCATTCACGGCGCTCAGGCTGCCAGGCCCTTCTTCAACTGCTGCTGCCAGGCGGCCTGGCACTCCAGTGCTTCCTCTCGCGTGGCGAATGGGGTACCACGGCGTTCGCCATTGACCAGCACCACCCAGCAGATGGGTTTACCCAGCGCCCGCAGTGTGGCGGGCACACCCGAACCAATCATCACGGCTACATCGACCCGGCTATTCATCATTCCCTCCGGAATTTAATTAGCACCCTAACGATAAAGCCATGATACGCCTGCGTACGGCGCGGAAACAGCGCATCCCGGTACATCAGTGTTACGTACGGGGCAACAAAACCGCCGCTGGAACGAAACGCAAAAAGCCCCAGGGATCGCTCCGTGGGGCTTGGCACACCGCGCGGGGTTACACCTGGCGCTGGTGGCGGTCGAGCTGCTCGTGGCGCTCCTGGGCTTCGATGCAGTACTTGGTGGTCGGGCTGATCAGCAGACGCTTCAGGCCGATCGGCTCACCGCTGTCATCGCACCAGCCAAAGCTTTCGTCGGCAATGCGGTCCAGGGCCATTTCCAGCTGCGGCAGCAGGCGCTGGTCACGGTCGATGGCATTCACCAGCCAGCTACGCTCTTCCTCGACCGAAGCCACGTCGGCAGGATCCGACGGGGTGTCCAGGCCTTCGATGGTGGCTCGGCTCAGCTCGATGCGTTCATGGGTTTCGACTTTCATCGCCTGCAGCAGGCCAGCGAAGAAAGCCAGCTGGTCAGCGTTCATGTAGTCATCGGCCGACATGGCCAGCAACTGTTCCTTGGTCATCGATTTCTCTATGAAAATATGTGCATTTGGGCGATTCGGGTGCCGCCGACGCCTTGGCATCGGCAGCGGAATTCTTCAAGCGCCAACCGGCACTCTTTTACAGGGGGCGGCAGTCTAAGGCGCCGCGTCGCGTGGAGCAACTGCAATTGGGTGCGAATTTGCTTCCAGTGCCCACATTCCGCCAGTCGGCGCCCTCTGCTCTGGCTCTGGCTCTGGCTCTGGCTCTTGATCTTGATCTTGATCTTGATCTTCGCGACTTCAGGAGGCCGAGCAGAGGTCTTGCGGAGGGAGGTGACGGGCATGGATGCCCGTCAAGCGCTGAGGCCCCATGGATGGGGCCTGCAGCGCGTACTCCCGGGAGCAAGACCGGCGCGAGGGGACCCCGGAGCGTAGCGGAGGGGCCGGATGATGGGAGCGCAGCGTTTTTTGGTTACTTTTTGCCGCGTTTGGCAAAAAGTGACTCGCCGTAAGGGCGAAAAGGTGAGTATGCGTCGCCATCGTAAATGGACTATG
>NZ_NEJU01000036.1:0-19367 GCF_002113295.1 Pseudomonas sp. B10(2017) | reverse complement strand
CAGAATTGGCAGGCCGGAGCGTCCGCAGGCGTTACAGGTGCCGTAGGTGTTGGGGATTTCTTCCTGCATGGCGATGTGGATGGTTTTGCTGATGCTCATCAGGAGTTCCTTTTCCAGTGATTTGACGCAACGGCCAAAACACTAGCGAGGAACGCCTTCGCGGGGGAGCAATGGGCTTCCTAAAACGTTGTAGGATTTTTCGCTTTAGTGCCCCTATAGCAGCGGCCTTGCGTCGCGACGGGCTGCGCAGCAGCCCCAGGATCTTGCAGGCGATAAAGGCCTATTGCCCCAACATCTGCCGCACCAGCCACTGCCCCGCCGGCCCGAGCGCGCGCCGGCTCGACCATGCCACATCCATGTCAACCCGTCGCGGGTACCCGGCCACCTGCAGCTCCACCAGCCCACTGCCAAAGCGTGCCACCAGTGCCCTGGGCAGTTCGGCCCAGCCGAACCCGCGCACGGCGAACTCCAGCAGGGTGAGGTAGTCCGGTGCCGACCAGGCCTGGCCACGCCCCGGGTGCAAGCTTTGAGCATAGGTCTTTATATACAGCTGCCGGACGTTCTCCAGATGCTGCATCTGCACCTGGGGCAAAGCCGCCAACGGATGCCCGCTGGCCACGTACACACCAAACTCTGCCTGCTCGGGCAGGCGTGCCACGGCAACGTCAGCGGGGTAGCTGGGCTGGGTGGCGAGAATACCGACATGTGCCAGGCCCTGCTGGATCAGCTCGATCACGTCGGCATCTTCCGACGGGCCGCAGCGCAGCTCGGTATGCGGGTAGTGCTGGGCGAAGCGGGCCATCACCGCGCCCTGGAACGTCACGCTGTAGCTGTCCGACATCACCACCGAGACCAGTGCCTCGACGTTTTCAGCCAGCCGCACCGCCAGGGCATCGAGCTGGGCGCTGGCATCGAGAATCGCCTCGACATGGCTCAGCACCTGTCGCCCAGCGTCGTTCAGCGTGGGGTGACGGTCGCCACGCTCGAACAACGGGCAACCCACATCGGCCTCGAAATTGGCGATGGCGATGCTGATCGTCGACTGGCTTTTGCGCAACTTGCGCGCCGCAGCGGAAAACGAACCCAGCGATGCAGCTTCGACAAAGGCGACCAGAGCTTCGGGTGAGTAGCGCATGGTATTGATAAAATCGATGGTAGCTATATCGCGAGTATCAGTTCTATCAAAGAAAATAGGAAGCACGACTCACGCAAAGGATGGATTTTGCAATGAAAAACGTGTCTTTCACCGAGCGCCTGGTTCACGCCGTCGGTTATGAAGTGTTCGCCGTGCTGCTGTGTGCGCCGCTGCTGTCCTGGATCATGGGCAAGTCGCTTGCGACGGCGGGAGCGCTGGCGGTGACCCTGTCGGTGATCGCCATGCTGTGGAACATGGTCTACAACGCGCTGGTCGATCGCTACGTCCGCGGCGAGCGCATCCACTGGAAGGCCAGCGCACGCTTTGTGCACGGCCTGGGCTTCGAAGCCGGGCTGGTGGTGTGGTGTCTGCCGGTGGCGGCGTGGATGCTGGAGATTTCGTTGCTGCAGGCGTTCATGGTGGAGTTGGGCTTCTTCGTGATCATCCTGCCCTACACCGTGCTGTACAACTGGGCCTTCGACAAAGCCCGGCACCTGCTGATACAGCGTCGCCTTGCATGAGAACTACCTGCCTGCGCGGCCCCTCGATTTGTGCATTGTGCGGATATCCTGGGGCCGCTTCGCAGCCCTTTCGCGACACAAGGCCGCTCCTACAGGGAAGGCGCAGGCTTCAGGCTTGCGCTGTACCTGTGGGAACGGCTTCAGCCGCGAACACCGGCGCAGCCGGTGCCATCATAGTTGACCGCGTCAGCCAATAAAAAACGGGGCATGCCATTGCTGGCATGCCCCGTTTTTCAAGCCGCTAAAGCGTCTCAGGCAACCTTGACGATCCAGCCAGCCGGTGCTTCCACGTCACCGCTCTGAATACCGGTCAGCTCGTTGTAGAGCTTCTGGGTAACCGGGCCGACCTTTTCCAGGTCGTGGAACACGTGCAGTTTGCCGTTGTACTCGATGCCGCCGATCGGGGTGATCACCGCCGCGGTACCGCAGGCGCCGGCTTCGACGAAACGGTCCAGCTTGTTGATTTCCACATCGCCTTCGATCACGGTCAGGCCCAGGCGCGATTGCGCCAGTTCCATCAGCGACAGGCGGGTGATGCCTGGCAGCACCGAAGCCGATTTCGGGGTGACGAACTCGTTGTTGGCGGTGATGCCGAAGAAGTTGGCCGAACCGACTTCCTCGATCTTGGTGTGGGTCAGCGGGTCGAGGTAGATGGCGTCGGCGAAGTTGGCTTTCTTCGCTTCTGCACCCGGCTGCAGGCTGGCGGCGTAGTTGCCACCGACCTTGGCCGCGCCAGTGCCTTGCGGGGCAGCGCGGTCGAAGCTGGAGATCTGGAAGTTGTGCGGCTTCATGCCGCCCTTGAAGTACGAGCCAACCGGGATGGCGAAGATCGAGAAGATGAACTCGGGGGCGGTGCGCACGCCAATGTTGTCACCGGTGCCAATCACGAACGGGCGCAGGTAGAGGGCGCCTTTACCATGCGGAGGCACGAACTTCTCGTTGGCCTTGACCACTTGCTTGCACGCCTCGATGAACACATCGGTCGGCACCTGCGGCATCAGCAGGCGGGCGCAGCTGCGCTGCATGCGGGCGGCGTTCTGGTCCGGGCGGAACAGGTTGATCGAACCGTCCTTGCAACGGTAGGCCTTGAGGCCTTCGAAGCACTGCTGGCCGTAGTGCAGGGCGGTGGAGCCTTCACTGATGTGCAGTACGTTGTCTTCGGTCAGGGTGCCCTTGTCCCACTCGCCATTGCGCCATACGGACAGGTAGCGTTTGTCGGTCTTGATATAGTCGAAACCGAGCTTGTCCCAATTAATGCTTTCGTTGCTCATGACACCCTCATTGTCTTGCAAGTGCCCGATTGCTCGGGCTGCTGTTATATGCGCACCACGCCACCATAATACATCCGTGGCAGATCGGGAACGGCCAGTCACGAATTGATAGCCTGCAATGCATTTATTGCGGCGTTTACAGGTGCAGGTACTCGTCCAGCGCCAGCTGGTCGAGCAGTACCTGGTCGTGGGACGCCACCACCAGCGCCCCGCGAAACTGCCCGAGCATGTGTTCCAGTGCGGCCAGCGATGGCAGGTCCAGGTGGTTGCCGGGTTCGTCCAGCAATAACAGGTCGAGCGGCCGTTCGCGGTATAGCACGGCGGCCAGTGCCGCCTTCATCCGCTCACCCCCGCTGAGCAGGCTGCTGGGTAGGTCGATGCGGGCCGCATCCAGGCCCAGTTGCGCAAGGCGGCTGCGCAAGTCGCCCTGGGCCAGCGTCGGGTTTGCCTGGCGCAGGTGCTCGAGCACACTGGTGTGGCCTGGCAGTGCGCTGCAGTGCTGGTCGAGCAGGGCGGTTTCCCCACTGAGGCGCAGGCTCTCGGTTGGTGCTGGCAACTCACCGTTCATCAGCCTGAGCAGGGTGGACTTGCCACTGCCATTGGCGCCTACCAGGCCCACCCGCTGGCCCAGGCACACGCGCAGGTTCAGTGGTTTGCGCGTCCCGCGTGGCAGGCGCAGCGCCTGCAGGGCCAGCACTTCGCGGCCTGGATGAAGCTGCGGCGTGGGTGCATGCAGGGTAATGGCGCTGTCCTGCTCGACTTCGCGGGCGGCGTCACGCACTTTGCCCTGCAGCGCCTGCCGGGCGTCGCGATGGTCGCGGCGCTGTTTGCCCGCAGTGGCCTGACTGCGCTCCTGCTGGCGGTCGATCAGGATCTTGGCCTGGTTGGCGTGCCTGGCATTGCCTCCGGCGCGGGCTTGATGACGTTCCAGATCTTCGCGCTGACGCTGCAGTTCGCGCGCCTGGCGTTGCTGCTCCTGTTTCAGCCGGGCAAGTTGCTGTTGGGCCTGCGCTGTCTGGCTGGCTTTCTGGGCCGAATAGAAGGTGTAGTTGCCGCCATAGGCCCGCAAGCCCAGGCTGGACAATTCGACGATGCGCGTCATGTGCGCGAGCAGGCTGCGATCATGGCTGATCACCAGCAAACCCCGGTCCCAGGCTTCGATCATGCCCAATAGTTGGGCGCGGGCGTCGCTGTCCAGGTGATTGCTCGGTTCGTCGAGTATCAGGTAGTCCGCTTCGCTGAGCCAGGCGCCGACCAGCGCCACGCGCATGGCCTGACCACCGCTCAGGCTGTGGGCGGGCTGGTGCCAGTCGAGTTGGCCCAGGCCGTGGCGTTGCAGGTGCCCCTGCAATTGCTCGCGAATATCCCAACGTTCGCCGACGGCGTCGAAGTCACTGGGTGCGACACTGCCTTGCTCGATGCGCTCCAGCGCAGCGAGCACCGCGCCCACCTGGGCCAGGTCGGCGACCGTGGCGCTGTGCTCGATCACCTGCTGGTCCAGAAGATGGACGCGCCCAAGGCGCCGACACTGGCCGCTGCTTGGTTCGCGCTGGCCGGCAAGTATCTGCCCGAGCAGGCTCTTGCCCACACCGTTGCGCCCGACCAGGCCGGTGCGGCGTTGGTCGAAGGTTTCGCTGAGGTCGGTAAATAACAGCCTGCCGTCAGGCAAGGCCAGGGAGACGCTGTCCAGCGTCAGGATCGACGTGTTCGTCATGCACAACTCCACAAATGCCGCGACATCTCCGGAGCGAACCGGAGGCTGAAGACTGGCCGTCGAAGGGACGGCGGCATCAATGGCGCATTGGACGAATACCTCGTGACAGGGGAATGCGTAGCCTAACGGATAGAGGCATTGTTGTCGCGGGAAAACACATTCCGCGAGTGCGCCACGGACCCTGTGGGTGCGGGTTCACCCGCGAGACAGGCGACGCGGTGGATGGCACGGGCTTCGCCCGTGTTCGCGGGTAAACCCGCTCCCACATGGCCGGCGTCGCCCTTAAGGCGTGCACCGGACCTGCAGGGCCGCGCATGCCTCTGGTTCAGCGCCCCACCAAACGCCTGGTCCAATCGCCCCCGTGGCTCTGCTGGCACGCCTCTTCACTGTCAAACCGTACATGCCAGGCTGGATGATCCAGCTGAATGCCGGCCTGCTCCAGCGCAAGGCCCGTCAGCGCGAGCATGCGCATTTTGGCGTCGCCCGCCAAGGCGGCGGCCTTTTCGGCCTCTCGCTCGAATACCCAGGTAATACGCAGGCTGGCCGGAAAATCCTCGAGAGCCAGACGATGGGTAAGCCAGCTGAAACCGACGATCTCCGCCTTGGCGGTTTCGCAGGCTTCGGTCAGGCAAGCCACCAGCTCACGCTCCAGGCGTGCCATATCGCGCTTGTTCAGGGGGTTCACCGTGGGCCTCGCTGCTCAAAGCCACCACTCTAACGCAGTTGCGGCACTTGTTGTCGGCCAGCCCGACAGCAATGGTTGACCACCCGCCAGCCACTGCGTAGCCTTGCCACTTCGAGGTTCTTCGGCCAGGCCGAAGCTAAGACGGGAACGCGGTACAAGCCGCGGCTGCCCCCGCAACTGTAAGCACCGACAACGGATCGACACAGCCACTGCGCCCGCGCGCGGGAAGGCGTCATCCCGCCAGCCTGCTGCACCAGCGGGCACATGGAACGGTGCGAGCCAGGAGACCTGCCTCGTCACGTTTTCGACTTTCAACCGGGCGGGGTGATCCGGTGGCGAACAAGCCCGGCCGGCCTGGCCTGCGGCTGTCGTCCTGCATGCCCGCGCCAATCTGCCAAGGGCAATGCGACATGAAAACACTGGCCAAGCTCCCCGTCACCATCGTCACCGGCTTCCTCGGCTCGGGCAAGACCACCTTGCTGCGCCACATGCTCGACAACGCCCAAGGCCGCCGCATTGCGGTGATCGTCAACGAGTTCGGCGAACTGGGCATCGACGGCGAAATCCTCAAGCAGTGCAGCATCGGTTGCACCGAAGAAGAAGCCACCGGTCGCGTCTACGAGCTGGCCAACGGCTGCCTGTGCTGCACCGTGCAGGAAGAATTCTTCCCGGTGATGCGCGAGCTGGTGGCACGCCGTGGCGACCTGGACCATATCCTCATCGAAACCAGCGGCCTGGCCCTGCCCAAACCGCTGGTGCAAGCCTTCCAGTGGCCGGAAATCCGCAATGCCTGCACCGTCGACGCGGTGATCACGGTAGTCGACAGCCCGGCCGTGGCCGCCGGCACCTTCGCCGCCTACCCGGACCAGGTCGATGCCCAGCGCAAGCTCGACCCCAACCTGGACCACGAGTCGCCGCTGCACGAACTGTTCGCCGACCAGCTGGCCAGCGCCGACCTGGTGGTGCTGAACAAGGCCGACCTGATCGACGCCGAAGGCCTGGCCAAGGTCCGCGCCGAGGTGGCCGAAGAACTGCCGCCGGCGGTCAAGGTGATCGAAGCCAGCAGCGGCAAGCTGCCGCTGGAAGTGCTGCTGGGCGTGGGTGCCGAGTCCGAGGCGCACATCGATGGCCGCCGTACCCACCACGACTCGCACCATGACGGCGATGACCATGACGATCACGACCACGATGCCTTCGACTCCATCTCCATCGACCTGCCAGAAGCCGACGAAAGCCTGCTGCTCGACGCCCTGACCCAGTTGGTGGTGGAATTCGGCATCCTGCGCGCCAAAGGCTTCGCTGCCATCCCGGGCAAGCCGATGCGCTTGCTGGTACAGGGCGTGGGCACCCGTTTCGACAAGCACTTCGACCGCGCCTGGCGCGCCGACGAACCGCGCATCACCCGCCTGGTGCTGATCGGCCAAGACCTCGACGCCGCCCAGCTGGAAGCGCGCCTGCGCCAGGCACTGGGCGCCTGACCCATGCATCTGCTGCGGACCCAGCCCGGCGGCTTCGTGCCGGATGACAGCATTGCCGACCTCGGCCAGACGCCCGCCGAGCTGGTGATTCTCTGCAGCGGCGATTCCCATCTGGCATTGCTCGCCGATACCGCCGAGCAATTGCCCCAGGATTACCCCAGCCTGCGCCTGGCCAACCCGATGCAGGTACAGAACCATGCCTCGGTCGACCTTTACGTCGACCAGGTACTTCGCCATGCCAAGGTCATCCTGGTGTCGCTGCACGGTGGCGTCGGCTACTGGCGCTATGGCGTCGAGCAGCTGGTCGAGCTGGCCGGCCGAGGCGTGCAACTGATCCTGGTGCCGGGCGACGACCGCCCGGACCCGGAGCTGACCAGCCTGGGCAGTGTCAGCGGCGAGCAGGCCGAACGCCTCTGGCACTACTTGCGCCAGGGCGGCAAGGCCAACGCCATCAACCTGTTCAACTGCCTGGCCAGCCAGTGGCTGGGCCGCGACTATGCCTGGGACGAACCACAGCCTTTGCCGCGCACTGCCGTGTATCACCCCGCCAAGGGCAGCGCCACGCTGGAGGACTGGTACCCGCAGTGGCACCCCGAACAGCCAGTGGCGCCGCTGCTGTTCTATCGCTCGCACCTGCAGGCGGCCAACACCGCGTTCATCGATGTGTTCTGCCAGCGCCTGCAGGCCGCCGGGCTCAACCCGTTGCCGATCGCCGTGGCCAGCCTAAAGGAAAGCGCCTGCCTGGAGCAGGTCGAAGCCTGGCTGGACGAGGTGGGGGCCGAAGTGCTGGTCAACACCACCGGCTTTGCCCTGTCCAGCCCCGAACGCCCCAACCTGCGCCCGTTCCGTCGCGACATCCCGGTGCTGCAGGCCATCTGCGCGCAAGACAACCAGCCCGGCTGGGAAGCCAGCGAGCAGGGCCTGGGGGCGCGTGACCTGGCCATGCACATTGCCTTGCCCGAACTGGACGGGCGCATCATCACCCGCCCGGTCAGTTTCAAGGACATGGCCTGGCGCAGCGAGCGCAGCCAGTCCGACGTGGTCTGCTACCGCGCCCACCCCGAGCGCATGGACTTTGTCGCCGAACTGGCCCGCCGCTGGGTCGAGCTGGCGCGCCTGCCGAATGCGCAAAAGCGCGTGGCCCTGGTGCTGGCCAACTACCCGACCCGGGATGGCCGCATTGGCAACGGCGTTGGCCTGGACACGCCAGCGGCGGCGCTGAACATTCTCAAGGCCCTGCAGGCCGAAGGCTATCCGCTGGCCGACTTGCCGGGCAGTGGCACGCAACTGATCCACCAGTTGCTCGGCGGCGTGACCAACGACCTCGACCATCTGGACCTGCGCCCCTGTGCGCAGAGCCTGAGCCTGGCCGACTACCAGGCCGCCTTCGAGCGCCTGCCAGAGGCCAACCGCCAGGCTGTGCTGGAGCGTTGGGGGCCGCCGCAGCAAGACCCGATGTACCGCAGTGGCCGGCTGATGGTGGCCGGCCTGCGCTTTGGCTTGACCTTCGTCGGCATTCAGCCGGCGCGGGGTTACCAGGTGGACCCCAGCGCGGTGTACCACGATCCGGACCTGGTGCCGCCGCACGGCTACCTGGCGTTTCACTTCTGGCTGCGCCATGCCTTTGCCGCCGACGCGGTGATCCATGTCGGCAAGCACGGCAACCTCGAATGGCTGCCCGGCAAGGGCGTCGGGTTGTCGGCACAGTGCTGGCCGGACGCCTTGCTCGGCCCGCTGCCGAACATCTACCCGTTCATCGTCAACGACCCGGGCGAGGGTGCCCAGGCCAAGCGCCGCACCCAGGCGGTGATCATCGACCACCTGATGCCGCCGCTGACCCGTGCCGAAACCTATGGCCCGTTGCGCCACCTGGAGCAATTGGCCGACGAGTTCTACGAGGCCCAGCTGCTCGACCCGCGGCGCGCCCGCGAGTTGCAGCGCGACATTCTCGAACTGGTCAAGGCCAACCACATCGACCGCGAACTGCAACTGGAAGGCCAACTGGACGATGCCGCGGTGTGGCTGCCGCGCCTGGACACCTACCTGTGCGACCTGAAGGAATCGCAGATTCGCGATGGCCTGCATGTGTTCGGCCAGTCCCCGGAAGGCCGGCTGCGCCTGGATACCTTGCTGGCGTTGTTGCGGGTCGAGCGTGGCGACGGTCGCGGCGGCAATGCCAGCCTGCTGCGGGTTCTGTCCAAGGCGCTGGTGCCGGGTTTCGACCCGCTCGATTGCGAACTCGGCCAGCCGTGGCAGGGCGCACGCCCCGAGCAGTTGCAGGCCATGAGCAGCGAGCCCTGGCGCACCTGTGGCGATACCCGCGAACGCCTCGAACTGCTGGCGCTGCAGGTAATCGACCAGGCGCTGGGCGGCACCGCACAGTTGCCTGCCCAGAGCGAATGGCAGCCGGTGCACGATGTGGTGCAGGCGCTGCGCGAAGCGGTGGCACCCAGCCTGGACGCCTGCGGCAGCGCCGAAATGAATGGCCTGCTATCGGCGCTGGCCGGGCGTTTCGTGCCGGCCGGGCCCAGTGGCGCGCCCAGCCGTGGGCGCCTGGACGTGCTGCCTACCGGTCGCAACTTCTATACCGTGGATGTGCGCAACCTGCCTACCACCACCGCCTGGCGCCTGGGCTTCGCCTCGGCCAACCTGGTCCTCGAACGCCACCTGCAGGACCACGGCGATCACCTGCGCCAACTCGGCCTTTCGGTGTGGGGCACGGCAACCATGCGTACCGGCGGCGACGACATCGCCCAGGCCATGGCGCTGATGGGTGTGCGACCGGTATGGGCCACCGGCAGCCAGCGGGTCGACGATTTCGAGATCCTGCCGCTCAGCCTGCTCGACCGCCCGCGGGTTGACGTGACCTTGCGCGTTTCCGGCTTTTTCCGTGATGCCTTCGGCAACCTCATCCGCCTGTTCGATGCTGCAGTGCGGGCGGTGGCCGCGCTGGATGAACCGGACGATCTCAACCCCCTGGCCGCCCGCGTGCGTAGCGAGCGCGCCGCGCTGCAGGCGCAGGGCGTGGACGCCGAGCAGGCCGCGCGCCAGGCTGGCTGGCGGGTGTTCGGTGCCAAGCCCGGGGCCTACGGCGCCGGGGTGCAGAACGCCATCGATGGGCGCCTGTGGCACAGCCGCGACGACCTGGCCGAGGTCTACCTCAACCACGGCGGCTATGCCTACGGCGCCAGTGACGACGGTACCCCGGCCCGCGCCCAGTTCGCCCAGCGCCTGGCCAAGGTGCAGGCGGTGCTGCAGAACCAGGACAATCACGAACACGACCTGCTCGATTCCAACGACTACTACCAGTTCCAGGGTGGCATGCTGGCGGCTTCGGAAACCTTGTCCGGTGCGGCAGTGGCCAGTTACCACGGCGACCACAGCCAGGCCGACCGGCCGCGCATCCGTACCCTCAAGGAAGAGCTGAACCGGGTCATCCGCGCCCGGGCGCTGAACCCGAAGTGGATCGACGGGGTCAAGCGCCATGGCTACAAAGGCGCCTTCGAGATGGCGGCGACGGTCGACAACCTGTTCGCCTTCGACGCTACCACGCAGCTGATCGACGACCATCATTACCAGGCGCTGGCCGATGCCTACGTGCTCGACCCGGCGACCCGCGACTTCATGCGCGAGCACAACCCCGAGGCCCTGCGCGACCTTACCGAACGTTTGCTGGAGGCCCAGCAGCGCGGCCTGTGGCAGGCGCCTGGCGACTACCGCGAAGCCCTAGAGGAACAACTGCTCGACGGCGAGGAACAGGCTTGAAATGAGTGAACCCGTGCAATTTCCACTGGCAGCCGTGGTCGGTGCCGACGACCTTAAACTGGCGCTGTGCCTGACCGCCATCGACCCTAGGATCGGCGGCGTGCTGATCGAGGGGCCGCGTGGCATGGCCAAGAGTACCCTGGCCCGTGGCCTGGCCGACCTGCTCGGTGAGGGCCCGTTCGTCACCCTGCCACTGGGCGCCAGCGAAGAGCGGTTGGTCGGCACCCTCGACCTGGATGCCGCGCTGGGGCAGGGCAAGGCGCAGTTTTCCCCCGGGGTGCTGGCCCAGGCCGATGGCGGCGTGTTGTATGTCGATGAGGTCAACCTGCTGCCCGATACCCTGGTCGACCTGCTGCTCGACGTGGCGGCCAGTGGCACCAACCGCATCGAGCGCGACGGCATCTCGCACCGGCACAGTGCCCGCTTCGTACTGATCGGCACCATGAACCCGGAGGAGGGCGAACTGCGCCCGCAGTTGCTCGACCGCTTTGGCCTCAACGTGGCTCTGGAAGGCTTGCCCGAGCCTGAGGCGCGCCAGCAGATCATTCGCCGGCGCCTGGCCTTCGACAGCGACCCGCAGGCCTTCTGTGCGCAATGGGCCGAGGCCCAGGCGCAATTGCGCGAGCGCTGCCAGGCGGCGCGCCACGCCCTGGCGGACATTGCCCTGGACGACCAGGCGCTGGCCTGGATCACCGAACGCTGCTACGCCGCCGGGGTCGACGGCCTGCGCGCCGACCTGGTCTGGCTGCGCGCTGCACGCGCCCATTGCGCCTGGCGTGGCGGCGAGGCCATAGAGGAGGCCGATGTCGATGCAGTGGCCGAGTTCGCCTTGCGCCATCGCCGCCGTGTTACGCCCCAGGCCAACCCGCCTTCAGCTCCGCAGCAGCCTGAGCAACAGCCCGGCCGACAAGGCACGGGCAACCCTGGCGAACAGGGCGCGCAGGGCGACTGGGGGGCAATGCCGGCACAGCCGGTGGCCAGTGGCGCCCGCCGCGAGGTGCCGAACTGGGCAAAAAAGCCCTGAGCATCCCCCAGCCACCTGCCAAAGGGGTGGATGCCAAAGCAGGCGCAGGTAAGCAGTACGGTGCCAGCCGAGGCCGGGCGCGCAATGCCGCGGCCGGTCGGGTGGCCTGGCTGCCGACCCTGCTCAAGGGCCGGCCACGCCAGCGCCAGGACCTGTGCTGGCAGCAACGCCAGGCCAGGCCCGCAGAGCTGTGGCTGATAATCGTCGATGCGTCGGCCTCGACCC
This sequence comes from Pseudomonas sp. B10(2017), assembly GCF_002113295.1. Classification (NCBI taxonomy): domain Bacteria; kingdom Pseudomonadati; phylum Pseudomonadota; class Gammaproteobacteria; order Pseudomonadales; family Pseudomonadaceae; genus Pseudomonas; species Pseudomonas sp. B10(2017). The sequence goes on along the minus strand of NZ_NEJU01000036.1, from coordinate 7,549 downwards.
GCCGCCACCAGGCGCTTACACAAACCAAAGGGCTGCTGGCGGCGCTGTTCGACCACGCCTACCGCCAGCGGGCCCGGCTGGCCCTGCTTACCGCCAGCGGGCGCACGCCGCAGTGGCAGCGCCACAGCCTGAAGGCCTCGGCCGCCTTGCAACCGTGGCTGCAAGCCTTGGGGGCCGGTGGCGGCACGCCGTTGATCGCTGCACTGGAAGAGGCCCGGCAATGGTTGCAGGCGCGGCGACGAGCCCACCCCGAAGAAGCGCTACGCTGCCTGGTGTTTACCGACGGTCGTCTGCAGCACTGGAATACCGTGCAGCCGATGCCGTGTGCCACTCTGCTGGTGGATATGGAACTGGCACCAGTGCGCCTGGGGCGTGCGCAGCGTCTGGCGCAACAACTTCAGGCTGATTACCAGCATCTGCAACAGTTCAGTTTGGTGGATTGAAAAGTATCGGTGCGACACTATGTCGCAATAAGAAAAGTTGCCAGAACAGCAACCCGGAAGTTGTACAAGTGCGTGGCGATGCACGCACTTGGTTTGCCGGCCGATATTATTTCGGCATCGACCACGGTTGCAGGTCGTAACCTTTCTCGCACAACTCGGCGCGCACTTCCTCGATCAGGCTGGCCCACTGGGCCGGGTCGGAGTAGATACGCGAGGACACTTGCTTGCTGCCGATGCGGGTGCTGGTCCGGTCGATCACTGCCAGGCTCAGTTCACCAGTACCGTTGGGTGCATCCCAGGCTACGCACTGGAAAGGTTCGAAGGCGTGGTCGGCAATCAGCAGTGCTTCGTTGACACGGAGCGGGGCATTCATGGTTCGGTCTCTCTATGGTCCCAAACATCCAGATAAGTCCGCGTTGCTTCAAAGTCGCCTCGGTTATCGCGAAGTGCAGCGCGGGGTTATGTGTACTGATGCTCGTTGTCCGGGGGCGAGTCACACATTGGTTGAAAAAAATTTGCCAGGTTCGAATCCGTTCTTGCCCACGCCGCCATGTGATGTCGATAAAGTGCGAAAATTCCCGTCATTGATTGTAAAAAAATGATTCGGCAGACAGACGGTACTGGGAACCGTCAACTTCGTTGCTACTGTTAATCGGGCGCCACAACTTACTGTTTTATTTCAAAAAACCGAAAACTGGCGCCAAGGATCGGTCATGCAGCAGCCTGCCGCCCCACGCCGTTTGCTCATCGTCGACCCCTGCGATGACTGCCACCGTTTGTTGCCTGGATTGTCTAGCGCAGGCTGGGATGTACACAGCTGCATGCTCGGAACCGCGCTGGATCATCCCTGCGATGTGGGCCTGCTGCGCTTGCAGGCGTCACATCTCAGGCGCCCGGACGGGGTCAAGGACTTGATCAAGCGCAGCAACACCGAATGGATTGCGGTGCTCAGCGCCGAACAGCTGCGCATGCCGGCCGTCGGCGATTTTGTCTGTGAATGGTTCTTCGACTTCCACACCTTGCCGTTCGACGTTTCCCGCGTGCTGGTCACCCTGGGCCGGGCCTTCGGCATGGCCCGCTTGCGCGGCAAAGGGGTGGCGAGGGTGGATGAAACCAGCCACGAGCTGCTCGGTGACAGCCGCCCGATCCGCGAGCTGCGCAAACTGCTGGGCAAATTGGCGCCTACCGAGTCGCCGGTGTTGATCCGCGGCGAAAGCGGCACTGGCAAGGAACTGGTGGCCCGCACCCTGCATCGCCAGTCGCAACGCAGCGAGCAGCCGTTCATTGCGATCAACTGCGGAGCGATCCCCGAGCACCTGATCCAGTCGGAACTGTTCGGCCATGAAAAGGGCGCTTTCACTGGTGCCCATCAGCGCAAGGCCGGGCGCATCGAAGCGGCCCATGGCGGCACGCTGTTCCTCGATGAAATTGGCGACCTGCCGCTGGAGTTGCAGGCCAACTTGCTGCGTTTTCTGCAGGAAAAGCACATCGAGCGTGTGGGTGGCAGCCAGCCGATCCCGGTGGATGTGCGGGTGCTGGCGGCTACCCATGTGGACCTGGAAAGGGCCATCGAGCAAGGGCGCTTTCGCGAAGACCTGTATTACCGCCTGAACGTGTTGCAGGTGGTGACCGCGCCTTTGCGCGACCGGCATGGCGACCTGTCGATGCTGGCCAGCCATTTTGCCCATTACTACAGCCTGGAAACCGGGCGTCGACCGCGTTCGTTCAGCGACCATGCCCTGGCGGCCATGGGCCGGCATGACTGGCCCGGCAATGTCCGCGAATTGGCCAACCGTGTGCGGCGCGGGCTGGTGCTGGCCGAAGGCCGGCAAATCGAGGCGCAGGACTTGGGGTTGCAGACCCTCGACCAGGTGCAGCAACCGCTGGGCACGCTGGAAGAGTACAAGCACCGGGCCGAGCGCCAGGCGCTGTGCGATGTACTCAGCCGGCACAGTGACAACCTGAGCGTGGCGGCCAAGGTGCTAGGTATATCGCGGCCGACGTTCTATCGGTTGCTGCACAAGCACCAGATTCGCTGAGCAGTGGATGGCACCGGCTACGCTGGTGTTCGCGGGTAAACCCGCTCCCACAGGTACTGTATCGACCGTGACGCTGGCGCAGTACCTGTGGGTGGGGCTGCCCGCGAACAGGCTATCGATCAATGCGGCCCGCGCGGAATGGTCTTCAGCAGGTCTTCCGGGCTGATGTGCCCCACCACCTGGGCCACCGCGCTGCCTGGGGTCGGCAGGTCGATGATGTGGCTTTTCATCTTGCCGATCACGTGCATTTCGCACGGCTTGCAGTCGAACTTGAGGGTAAGCACTTCATCACCCTGAATCAGCTGCATCGGTGCCACCTTGGTGCGCACGCCGGTCACGCCCTTGGCCTGCTTGGGGCACAGGTTGAAGGAGAAGCGCAGGCAGTGCTTGGTGATCATCACCGGCACTTCGCCATGCTCTTCATGGGCCTCGTAGGCCGCATCGATCAGCTGCACGCCGTGGCGGTGGTAGAAGTCGCGGGCCTTCTGGTTGTACACGTTGGCCAGGAACGACAGGTGCGACTCCGGGTAAACCGGCGGTGGCGTGGTCTCGGCCTTGCGCCCGCCACGCGGGTGCGCCTGAACCCGTGCATCAGTCAGCGCCTCGATGGCTTCGCGGCGCAGGGCCTTGAGCTGCGAGTTGGGGACGAAGTACGCCTGCGGGGCGTCCAGCTCGATGCTGTCGGCGTGGTACATGGTGGTACCCAGCTGGCCGAGCAGATCGTGCAACTGCTCCAGCGCCTGTTGCGGCTTGTTGGCCGGGCCGAACGGGCCGTCCAGTGCCACTTGTGCGCTCACGCCTTCCTCGCTGGTGACGGTCAACGCCAGGCGTTGCTCGCGCAGTACCGCGTGCCATTGCACGCCGACCCGGCGCTCGGCCGAGGTGCGTTGCAGGGCCTGCTGCCAGTTGTGGTCGAGGTTGCGCGACAGCGGGTGGTTGGGCCGCAGCTTGTGCAGGCCTTCGGGCATTTCGTTGGGCTCGACGCGGTAGCGGTAGCGCTTCTCGCCGTCTTCCTCGAACTCCCCACGCGGTTCGGCGATGTTGGCGCGGAAGCCCACCACTTCGCGCTTGACCAGCACATTGAGGCCGTCGCCATTGGTCAGCGGCACCTCGGTGACTACCAGCATGTCACGCTTGCCGACCTTTTCCACCACGCCCACCGGCAGGCCGGTGAAGGTTGGCGAGTCGAAGGCGCCGATGTCGACCTTGCGGTCGGTGACGAAGTAGTCGGTGCTGCCGCGGTGGAAGGTCTTGTCCGGGTCGGGCACGAAGAAATGTTCGGTGCGACCGCTGGAGGCGCGGGCCAGCTCCGGGCGGCCTTCGAGGATGGCGTCGAGTTCCTTGCGGTAGTGGGCGGTGATGTTCTTCACATAGGCCACGTCCTTGTAGCGGCCTTCGATCTTGAACGAGCGTACGCCGGCATCGACCAGGTCAGCCAGGTTGGCGGTCTGGTTGTTGTCCTTCATCGACAGCAAGTGCTTCTCGAATGCGACCACCCGGCCCTGGTCATCCTTCAGGGTGTAGGGCAGGCGGCAGGCTTGCGAGCAGTCGCCACGGTTGGCGCTGCGGCCGGTCTGCGCATGGGAAATGTTGCACTGGCCGGAGAAGGCCACGCACAGCGCACCGTGGATGAAGAACTCGATGGCAGCGTCGGTTTCTGCGGCGATGGCGCGGATCTGCTGCAGGTTCAGTTCACGCGCCAGCACCAGCTGGGAGAAACCGGCCTGATCGAGGAACCTGGCCCGTTCCAGGGTGCGGATGTCGGTCTGGGTGCTGGCGTGCAGCTCGATCGGCGGGATGTCCAGCTCCATCACCCCCAGGTCTTGCACGATCAATGCGTCGACACCGGCGTCGTACAGCTGGTGGATCAGCTTGCGCGCGGGCTCCAGCTCGTTGTCGTGAAGGATGGTGTTGATGGTGGTGAACACGCGTGCATGGTAGCGATGGGCGAACTCGACCAGTTCGGCGATATCGCTGACTTCGTTGCAGGCGTTATGGCGCGCGCCGAAGCTCGGGCCACCGATGTAGATGGCGTCGGCGCCGTGCAGGATCGCTTCGCGGGCGATGGCCACGTCACGGGCAGGGCTGAGCAGTTCCAGGTGATTCTTTGGAAGGGACATATCGTTATAGGTTCGGGCTGTCACGGTTTAGGCGGGCATTGTAGCGGCGAAACGGGTTGGCGGCATCATCGGGGTGCCGAGAGGTGTACTGCCTGCACCGGCCCTATCGCCGGCAAGCCAGCTCCCACAGGTACTGCACTGGCCTGAGGGCAGCGCGGTCGAGGTGGGAGCTGGCCTGCCGGCGATAGGGCCCTTGAAGGTGAATCAGCGCTTGGCGGCCATTGCGGTCACTTCCACGCGCATGCCTTCGACCGCCAGTGCAGCCACACCCACGGCAGCGCGTACCGGCCAGGGCTTGCTGAAGAAGCGCTGGTAAACCTCGTTGAATGCCGCGCGGTCGGCCATGTCGGTGAGGTAGATGGTCAGGTGCAGCACGCGGTCCATGCCGCTGCCGGCCTTCTCCAGCGCCACTTTCAGCGCCTGCAGGGTGCACTCGCTCTGCTCGACGATGCCGCCCAGTTCCAGGCTGCCATCGGCGTGGGTCGGGATCTGCGTGGTGACCAGCACGCCGTTGTATTCGGCGACGTCGGAGGAAATCGACTCGGCGTCCGGGTCCGGGGTGTAGATGATGTCTGCTTGTGCCATTGTGTGTTTTGCCTTGCTACGGAAGGAAAGCGGCAAGCCTACGCGAGCGCGCTGGCCCGGTCGAGGGCACCCCGGAGTTTGAAATGCGCGGCGTTCGCCGTCAGAATCGCGGCCGATTGAAAAGCAGGGGTTTACGTTGAACGAACAGACATTGTCCAGGCGCCTGGAGCGCGTGGCTGCACAAGTACCGCAAGGTGCACGCCTGGCAGACATCGGCTCGGACCATGGCTACCTCCCGGTGGCCTTGATGCTGCGCGGCGTACTGGACGCGGCGGTGGCGGGCGAGGTGGCGCAGACGCCGTTCGCCTCGGCCCAGCGCAACGTGCGCAGGAACGGCCTTGAAGGGCGGGTCAGCGTACGCCTGGCCAATGGCCTGGCAGCGGTCGAGCCGGAAGACCGCATTTCGGTGATCAGCATCTGCGGCATGGGTGGCGACACCATGTGCGAGATCCTCGAGGCCGGCAAGCAGCGCCTGGCTGGCGTCACCCGCCTGGTGCTGCAGCCCAATGGCGCCGAGCGCGAACTGCGCCAGTGGCTGATGGGCAATGGCTACCGGATCGTCAGCGAAGAACTGCTGCGGGAAAACCGCTTCGACTACGAGATCATCGTCGCCGAGCCGGGCGGGGCGGCGTACAGCGCTGAACAGCTGTATTTCGGCCCGGTGCTGGTGCAGGAGAAAAGCGAGGCGTTCCTGGTCAAGTGGCGGCGCATGCTGCGGCAGAAGCAACAGACCCTGGCCAACTTCGAGCGGGCCCGCGGTGCGGTGCCTCAGGCGAAAATCGACGACTTCAGGCAACAGGTCGGCTGGATCATCGAGGTGCTGGCCTGACTCACTGCTGCGAGCAGTTGCCCATTTCCCGGTAGTCGATTTCGTGTTTCTGGCCCTGATGGTCGACATACACCATGTGCGCGGTACCAACCTGGCAGTCGGCGGCGTTGGTGGCCGGGGTGATGGAGATGACCTTGGCCACATCCAGCGGCATGCCGTATTCATAATTGCTGCTGCTGACCGGCTGGTTGCTGCCGGTGTCGGCAAAGGCACCGAACGAGGCGAGAGTAGCGGCAACGGCAAGGACAGCGATCGAACGTTTCATGGCAGGCTCCTTTTTTTCAATGTATGGCTAATGATCCATTCATTGGTCATCCACAATAAATGGGCTAACTCGTGATAGATTCCTGCCTGTAACGCAAGAATAAGACCGAACAAGGAGCACACCTTCATGGACATGCTGCATGCCATGCGTACCTTCGCCCGTGTGGTGGAATGCGGCAGCTTCGCTGCGGCCGCCAATGCCCTGGACATTTCCGCGGCTCAGGTTTCGCGCATCGTTGCCGAGCTGGAAAACCAGCTGCAGACCCGCCTGCTGCACCGCACCACGCGGCGTTTGCGCATGAGCGAGGCGGGCGAGCGGTTTCTCGAGCGCTCGCGGCAGATCCTGTTGCTGACCGAAGAGGCGGTGGGCGAAGCCCGTGGCGCGCACCTCACGCCCCGCGGCCACCTGCGCTTGCATTGCCCGCACGGCATGGGCCTGTTGCTGATGCCGCTGGTAGCCGGCTACAACGCACTGTGCCCGGAGGTGGTGATCGAGCTGACCCTGTCCCAGCGCAACCCCGACCCGCTGGCCGAAGGGCATGACGTGGTGATTACCGTGGACGGTGCGTTGCCGGATTCGCAGCTGATCGCCGTGCCGCTGGGCAACATTTTCAGCATCCCCTGCGCGGCGCCAAGCTACCTGATGGCCCATGGCGTGCCAGAGCGCCCGGAAGACCTGCACCAGCACCGTTGCCTGCGCATGGCTTATCCGATGTACGAAGGTGACTGGGTGTTCCCGCAAGGGGTGGACCAGTGCGTGATCGCACCGAGCGACAGTTTTTCCACCAACGTCGCCGACGCCATGCTGGTGGCCAGCGAGCTGGGCATGGGCATTGGCCTGCTGCCGTTCTACACCGCCAGCCAGGCGATCGAGCAGGGGCGGTTGTGCCGGTTGCTGGCGCCGTATCGCCTGCGCGAGAGCGCGCTGTACGCGATCTACCCGTCACGGCACTACCTGGATGCCAAAGTGCGTACCTGGATCGACTACCTCAAGGAGCAACTGCCGGCGCTGTTCGAGGGGCATGCCAGGGTGGTGGATGATTCGCGCTATTGGCGTTGAAGCACTGATCTGGTTTTTTTTGGCAACTTCTCGCACTGCCTGTACTGGCCCTATCGCCGGCAAGCCAGCTCCCACAAGGTACTCCACAGGTTGCGAAGGCGGTGCAGTGCCTGTGGGAGCAACTGTCTTGCTCAATTTCTAAAAGCTGGCGTGATCCCTGTGGGAGCGGGCTTGCCCGCGAACACGGGCGAAGCCCGTGCCATCCATCG
>NZ_NEJU01000035.1:0-27548 GCF_002113295.1 Pseudomonas sp. B10(2017) | reverse complement strand
GTGCGGGGTGGGGCTGGGGGGAGGCAATTCGCCGCAAACGGAAGCGGGCGATAATCGAACGGAATGTTCTGGTTGGTTAATTGTTTTCCTGTACTGGCCTCTTCGCGGGCTTGCCCGCTCCCACAGGATTACCACAGCCTCTGAAACTGTGGTGATCCTGTGGGAGCGGGCAAGCCCGCGAAGAGGCCAGTGCAGGCAGCAGAAAACAAAAAGCCCACCGCGAGGGTGGGCTTGATGCTTTTAGCAACTGCAATCAGCCTTTCGGTGCTTCCACCGCTGCCTGCTGGTTGTTGCCCTGCCCGGTCTGCTCGTACCAGCCACCGCCAAGCGCCTTGTACAGGTTGACCTCGCTGGTCAGCTGCGACAAGCGATCGCCGATCAGCGCCTGCTGGGCACTGAACAGATTGCGCTGGGCGTCGAGGAAGGTCAGGTTGCTGTCGATACCGATGCGATAGCGGCGTTCGGCCAGGCGGTAGTAGTCCTGGTTCGCCTGCACCAGGTCGCGTTGCGCCTGCAGCTGCTCTTCGAAGGTCTTGCGCGCCGCCAGGCCATCGGAGACTTCCTGGAAGGCGGTCTGGATGGTCTTTTCGTACTTGGCGACGTTGATGTCCTTCTGGATTTTCGAGTAGTCCAGGCTGGCCTTCAGGCTGCCGGCGTTGAAGATCGGCAGGTTGATCTGCGGCTGGAACAGCCAGGTGCCCTGGCCGCCCGAGAACAGGTGGCCCATGTCGGGGCTCAGGCTGCCGGCATTGGCGGTCAGGCTGATGCTCGGGAAGAACGCTGCACGAGCCGCGCCAATGTTGGCATTGGCGGCCTTGAGCAGGTGCTCGGCTTCCTGGATGTCCGGGCGACGCTGGAGGATGTCCGACGGCAGGCCGGCCGGTACTTCGGCCAGCTGGTCGGCATTGAGCTCCAGTGGCTTGGGCAGGTCGGCGGGAATGCCGGTGCCCAGCAGCACGGTCAAGCTGTTGACGTCCTGGGCGACCAGGCGCTGGTACTGCGAGTACTTGACCCGGGCGCCTTCCACGGCGGTACGCGCCTGGCTGACGTCCAGTGCCGAGGCTACGCCGACTTCGTTGCTGCGACGGGTGAGGTTGTAGCTTTCCTCGTAGGTCTTGAGCGTTTCTTCGGTCAGCTTGAACAGCGCCTGGTCGGCCTGCCAGGTGTAGTAGGCATTGGCCACGCTGGCCACCAGGCTGATCTGCGTGGAGCGACGCGCCTGCTCGCTGGACAGGTAGGTTTCCAGGGCCTGCTCGGTCAGGCTGCGCACGCGGCCGAACAGGTCCAGCTCATAGGCGCTGACGCCCAGGGTGGCCGAGTATTGGCTGGTGATGCCCGCTTCGCCCGTCTGCGACATGTTCGCCGGTACGCGCTGGCGGCTGCCGCTGCCGGTGGCCAAAACCGCCGGGAACAGGTCGGCGCGCTGGATGCGGTACTGAGCGCGGTAGGCGTCGATGTTCAAAGCGGCAACGCGCAGGTCGCGGTTGTTTACCAGCGCGGTCTGGATCAGCTGCTGCAGTGCCGGGTCGTGGAAGAACTGGCGCCAGCCCTGCTCGGCGGCGGCAACTTCCGCCGATTGCGTCGGCGAGTACGCAGGGCCTTGCGGCCACTGCGCAGCCACCGGCGATTCCGGGGTCTGGTAGTCAGGGATCAATGAGCAGCCGCCAAGAATGAAAGCGGTTACTGCCAGGGACAACAAAGACTTGGTCATTGCCCAGCCTCATAACGTGGAGTTTCAGGGGTGACGTCTTTTTCCGGCTCTTTGCTGCCGAACAGTGACGACACTGCGACGAAGAACAGTGGTACCCAGAAGATAGCGAGCACGGTCGCACTGATCATGCCGCCGATCACGCCAGTACCGATGGCGTGCTGGCTGCCGGCGCCGGCGCCGCTGGCGATAGTCAACGGTACCACGCCGAGGATGAACGCCAGCGAGGTCATGATGATCGGGCGCAGACGCATGCGGCACGCCTCGATCGCCGCGTCATACAGGCTGCGGCCCTGCTCGTGCAGTTCCTTGGCGAATTCGACGATCAGGATGGCGTTTTTCGCTGCCAGGCCGATGGTGGTCAACAGGCCGACCAGGAAGTACACATCGTTTGACAACCCGCGCAGGCTGGTGGCGATCAGGGCACCGATGATACCCAGCGGTACTACCAGTACCACGGCGATAGGGATCGACCAGCTTTCGTACAGGGCCGCCAGGCACAGGAACACGAACAGTACCGAGAGGGCGAACAGTGCCGGCATCTGCGAACCGGACAGTTTTTCCTCATAGGACATGCCGGTCCAGGAGAAGCCGATACCGCTTGGCAGTTCGCCAGCAATGCGCTCGACCTCGGCCATGGCTTCACCAGTACTGTAGCCTGGTGCCGGTGCACCGAGGATTTCCATTGCCTCGACGCCGTTGTAACGCGAAAGCTTCGGCGAACCGTAGGTCCATTCGCCTTTGGCGAAGGAGGAGAACGGCACCATTTCGCCAGCGCCATTGCGCACGTACCACTTCTGCAGGTCTTCCGGGCTCATCCGCGCGTTCGGCTCGCCCTGGATATACACCTTCTTGACTCGGCCACGGTCGATGAAGTCGTTGACGTAGCTGGCACCCAAGGCAATCGACAGGGTGTTGTTGATGTCGGCGATGGTCACGCCCAGGGCGCTGGCACGCTCGTCATCGATGGTCAGCTGGTACTGCGGCTCGTCGTTGAGGCCGTTCGGGCGCACGGCGCTGAGGATCTTGCTCTGCGCGGCCTTGGCCAGGAACTGGTTGCGCGCTTCCATCAACTTGGCATGGCCGACACCGCCGCGGTCCTGCAGGAACACGTCGAAGCCGGTGGCGTTACCCAGTTCGAGCACCGCAGGCGGGGCAAAGGCGAACACCATCGCATCGCGGAACGTGAAGAAGTGCTGCTGGGCGCGCTGGGCAAGGGCAAACACGCTGTTTTCCTTGGAGCGCTCATCCCAAGGCTTGAGCATGATGAACGCCATGCCCGAGCTCTGGCCACGGCCGGCGAAGTTGAAGCCGTTGACAGTGAACACCGAAGCCACGGTGTCGGCCTCTTCGCTGAGCAGATACTCACGCATCTGGTCGACCACCACCTGGGTGCGCTCGGCACTGGAGCCGGCCGGAGTCTGTACCTGGGCGAACAATACGCCCTGGTCTTCTTCCGGCAGGAACGCGGTAGGGATGCGGGTGAACAGCCAGATCATGCCGACCACGATCAGCGCGTAGGCCAGCAGGAACGGTACCTTGTTGCGTAGAATGGAGCCCACGCTGCGCTCGTAGCCGGTTACGCTGCGGTCGAAGTTGCGGTTGAACCAGCCGAAGAAGCCACGCTTGGCCACATGGTGTTCGCCCTTCTTCAGCGGCTTGAGCATGGTGGCGCACAGGGCCGGGGTGAAGATGAGCGCCACCAACACCGACAGGCCCATGGCCGAGACGATGGTGATGGAGAACTGCCGGTAGATCACACCCGTGGAGCCGCCGAAGAACGCCATGGGCAGCAGTACCGCCGACAGCACAAGGGCGATACCCACCAGGGCACCCTGGATCTGCTCCATCGAGCGCTTGGTCGCTTCCTTGGGCGGCAAGCCTTCCTCGGACATCACCCGCTCGACGTTCTCCACCACGACGATGGCGTCGTCCACCAGCAAGCCGATGGCCAGAACCATGGCGAACATGGTCAGGGTGTTGATGCTGAAGCCGGCAGCGGCAAGGATGCCGAAGGTGCCCAGCAACACCACCGGTACGGTCATGGTGGTGATGATGGTGGCGCGGAAGTTCTGCAGGAACAGGTACATCACCAGGAACACCAGGACCACGGCTTCGATCAGGGTGTGGATCACGCCGCTGATCGACTCGGTGACTACCGGGGTGGTGTCATATGGGAATACCGCTTTCACCCCAGGCGGGAAGAACGGTTCCAGGTCGGCGATGGTCTTGCGCAAGGCCTTGGCGGTGTCCAGGGCGTTGGCACCGGTGGCCAGTTTTACTGCCAGGCCGGAGGCCGGCTTACCGTTGAACTGGGCGCTGACGGCATAGTTTTCACCACCCAGGCCAACCTGGGCGACATCACCCAGACGCACTTGCGAACCGTCGCTGTTGACCTTGAGCAGGATCTTCTCGAACTGCTCGGCAGTCTGCAGACGAGTCTTGCCGATGATGGTGGCGTTCAGCTGGGTGCCGGGCATGGCCGGCAGGCCGCCGAGTTGGCCGGAGGATACCTGCACGTTCTGCGCGGCCACGGCGGTCTTGACGTCGACCGGGGTCAGCTGGAACTTGTTCAGCTTGGCCGGATCGAGCCAGATACGCATGGCGTACTGCGCACCGAACACCTGGAAGTCACCCACACCCGCGGTACGCGAGATCGGGTCTTGCATGTTGGAGACGATGTAGTTGGCCAGGTCGTCCTTGGTCATGCTGCCGTCCTCGGACACCAGGCCGATCACCAGCAGGAAGTTCTTCACTGCCTTGGTGACGCGGATACCTTGCTGCTGCACTTCCTGCGGCAACAGCGGGGTGGCCAGGTTCAGCTTGTTCTGCACCTGCACCTGCGCGGTGTCTGGGTTGGTGCCCTGCTCGAAGGTGGCGGTAATGGTCATGCTGCCGTCGGAGTTACTTTCCGACGACACATAACGCAGGTTGTCGATACCGTTGAGCTGCTGCTCGATCACCTGTACCACGGTGTCCTGCACGGTTTGCGCCGAGGCGCCCGGGTAGGTCACGGCGATGGCGATGGCCGGTGGCGCGATGCTGGGGTACTGGTTGATCGGCAGCTTCAGGATCGACAAGGCGCCGACCAGCATGATCACCAAGGCGATCACCCAGGCGAAGATCGGGCGATCGATAAAGAACTTCGACATGGTTTACTCCGCTTTGGCGTCTGCTTTCGCCGCGTTGGCCTGAACAGGGCTGGCCGGCTTCTTGACGTTGGTGGCTTCGCTGACCTTGACCTCGACGCCCGGGCGCACGTACTGCAGCCCTTCGGTGATCAGGCGGTCACCCGGGTTCAGGCCTTCCTCGATCAGCCAGTCGCTGCCCAGGGTACGGTTGGCCTTGAGCTGGCGCAGTTCGACCTTGTTCTCCTGGTTGACCACCAGCGCGGTCGGCGCGCCTTTCAGGTCGCGGGTCACGCCCTGTTGTGGGGCCAGGATGGCATTGGCGTTTACACCTGCCTTGAGCCGCGCATGCACGAACATGCCTGGCAGCAGGGTGTGATCAGGGTTGGGGAACAGGGCGCGCAGGGTGACCGAGCCGGTGGTCTCGTCGACCGAGACCTCGGAGAACTCCAGGCGGCCCTCCTGCTTGAACAGGCTGCCGTCTTCCAGCACCAGTTGCACCGAGGCGGCGTTGTCGCCGGCCTTTTGCAACTGGCCGCTTTCCAGGTCACGGCGCAGCTTGAGCAGCTCGGCGGTGGACTGGGTGACGTCGACGTAGATCGGGTCGAGTTGCTGGATGGTGGCCATGGCGTTGGCCTGGCCATTGCTCACCAGTGCACCTTCGGTGAACGAAGAACGGCCGATACGGCCGCTGATCGGTGCCAGGACCTTGGTGTAGCGCAGGTCGATCTGCGCGCTCTTGAGCGAAGCCTCGGCCTGCAATCGTTTGGCATTGGCGTCGTCGTATTCCTGCTTGGAGACAGCCTGTTCGTCGATCAGCTGCTTGTAGCGCTCGGCCAGCGAGCGGGTGGCCTGCAGGTTGGCCTGGGCATTGGCCAGGGTGGCTTCGTACACGGCAGGGTCGATCTGGTACAACTGCTGGCCTTCCTTGACCTCACTGCCTTCCTTGAACAGGCGCTTGAGGATGATGCCGTTTACCTGCGGGCGCACTTCGGCGACGCGGTAGGCACTGGTACGCCCCGGCAATTCCGAGGTCAGGGTGAAGGCTTGGGGCTGGATGGTCACGACGCCGACCTGAGGAGCCTGCGCCGCTGGCGCTGCTTCTTCTTTCTTACAGCCACTGAGCAGGGTTGCCAGGGCGACGGCGGAAACCAGAGCGGTAACGGCTGGCTTGAATTGCATGAGGATCCTCGGGTCGCTGGAGCAGGGAGACGCTCAAGAGTAATGGAAGAGTCTTGATCTGGAAAAATTGCTATCCGGTGGATAAATAGCTTGCTAAGGAATATACTTACATTCATGGTTGTTTGTAAATACCGCTGGGTTGTACTCGGGTACTGCCACAGCCCTTGATTAGCTCCTCCGCGAGGCACCCTGCAGAGGTGCCCCCGGAGTGTTCCCCGCACGCGCCGCGCGTTCGGGGCAGATGAGGTTTGTACTGCCATGGTCCGTCGAACCAAAGAAGAAGCCCAGGAAACCCGCGCCCAGATCATCGAAGCGGCGGAAAAGGCCTTCTACAAGCGCGGGGTTGCGCGAACCACCCTGGCCGACATCGCCGAACTCGCGGGTGTGACGCGGGGGGCGATCTACTGGCACTTCAACAACAAGGCCGAGCTGGTGCAGGCGCTGCTCGACAGCCTGCATGAAACCCATGACCACCTGGCGCGGGCGAGCGAAAGCGAGGACGAAGTGGACCCGCTCGGCTGCATGCGCAAGCTGTTGCTGCAAGTGTTCAACGAGCTGGTGCTCGATGCCCGAACCCGGCGTATCAATGAAATCCTGCATCACAAGTGCGAGTTCACCGATGACATGTGTGAAATTCGCCAGCAGCGCCAGGGTGCGGTGCTGGATTGCCACAAGGGCATCACCCTGGCGCTGGCCAATGCCGTGCGCCGGGGCCAGTTGCCAGGCGAGCTGGATGTCGAGCGCGCGGCGGTGGCCATGTTTGCCTATGTCGATGGCCTGATCGGGCGCTGGCTGTTGCTGCCTGACAGTGTCGATCTGTTGAAGGATGTCGAAAAATGGGTCGACACCGGGCTGGATATGCTGCGCTTGAGCCCGGCTCTGCGCAAATGACACTTTGTTAAGGATTGTGAGGGAGTGTTACCCCTTTGTGTTAAGGGGGGATTAATGCTTCCGGATGACCTTGAACAAATCACCGATCCTGTGGGAGCGGCCTTGTGTCGCGATAGGGCTGCGCAGCAGCCCCGGCAATTTGTGCATCACTGCTGAAATCCTGGGGCCGCTTCGCGGCCCTTTCGCGACACAAGGCCGCTCCCACAGAGATCGCGTAGCTTCTAGCGTCCGCGCAGTTGCCGGTCGGGCAATGCAAACGCTGCAAACAGTCCCAGCACGGCTACCCCGGCACTCCCCATCAACAACCGCCGGAACGTATCGAGTAACCGCCCTTGTGTCATCAGGTCCACTTCGCCGGCCTTCAAGCTCCCCAGCAACGGATTACCCAGCGACTCGAACCCGCCCTGGTGCAGCAGCGCCAGCAGCAGGCTGGACATGCACGCCACCCCCATGGCCCCGCCCAGCGAGCGGAACAGGTTGGTGGTGCTTGTGGCCACGCCGATGTCCTTGCTGTCCACCGCGCTTTGCGTGCCTACCAGGGAGGTCGGGAACTGCAGCCCGCAAGCGATGCCTGTCAGCAGCATGAACAGTGCGCTGAGCAAGGCCGATTGCGGCGGGGTCAGCGCCATGGCGAAAATGGCCAGCGGCATAAGCAGCGCGCCGGCCAGGATCTGCGGCTTGTAACGCCCGGTCAGGCTGGTCATGCGCCCGCCGGTGAAGGCCCCCATGGGCAGCCCCATCACCAGCGGCAGGAGGTGCAAAGCAGCACTGTCGGCGCCGGCGCCGGTGATGCCCTGGTAGCGCAACGGCATGAGCATGGTCAGGGAGATTGACTGGAAGCTGGCGAAGAAGATCACGCCCCAGCACAGCACCGCCACGCGATTGCCGAACAGGCCGAGTGGCAGCAGCGGCTCCGGGCAGCGGCGCTCATGGGCGATGAACAGCACCAGGCCCAGCGCGGCGCAGGCGAACAGGGCCAGCACGGCCCGGTCGACCCAGGCGTGACCCTGGCCGACCAGGGTAATACCCAGCAACAGGCTACCCAGGCCGAGGATCAGCAACACGGCGCCCAGGTAGTCCACCTGCGCCTCGCGGCGCTGCGCCGGCATGCCGCCGAGGGCGCGGCGGATCGCCCACAGTGCAACCAGCCCCAGCGGCAGGTTGATCCAGAACACCCAGCGCCATGACAGGTATTCGGTCAGCCAGCCGCCCAGTACCGGCCCGGCGACGCTGGCCACGGCGTACATGCTGCTGAAATAGCCCTGGTAGCGGCCGCGCTCCCGTGGGGGTACGAAGTCGCCGATGATCGCCTGGCTCACCGAGACCATGCCACCGGCACCTATGCCTTGCAGTACCCGGGCCAGCACCAGTTGTTGCATGTCCTGGGCCAGGGCGCAGGCGATCGAGGCCAGGGTGAAAAGGCTGATGCCGGTGAGGATCATCCTGCGCCGCCCGTACAGATCGCCCAGCTTGCCGTAGATCGGCACGGCCACGGTCATCGCCACCATGTAGCCGGAGATGACCCAGGCCAGCAGGCCGACATCGTTGAACTGCGCCGAGATTGCCGGCAGCGAGACGGCGACGATGGTCTGGTCCAGGGCGCCGAGGAAGATCGCCAGCATCAGGGCGGTAAGCACGTTGCGCAGGGTAGTGGGGGGCAGGGCGGCGGTCACGGGGGTACCTTGTATGACGGTGGCGGCCTTCTTCACGGGTAAACCCGCTCCCACAGGTCCGGTGTCGCTCCTGAGGACGGCGCGGTCCCTGTGGGAGCGGGTTTACCCGCGAAGAGGCCAGCATGAAGTCCCCGGATTGTAACCTGAGTTAGGTAGCTTCCTATGTACTATCTGCATCCCCTATGCAAGATCGGCATTGGCGCATTCATCCAGTGCTGCATGGCTGCGTGATATCGTTGGTATGCCACAGAGGCGGAAAACCGGGGGCTCGCACCAGCTTGGTGCAACATTATGCCGCAGGTTTTCGCGCCGCTGTCTCCCACACCTTTTATTCCTCTGCCTGCATGTCAAGCATGACCGCCCAGATGGCGACGGTTGGAACAGGCCAGGTAGACCCGATTACAGGGGTCGGTAGTTACCGTTCGACTTTCAACTTATTTTGCGGAGTGATCATGCCCAAGGCTTCCCATCAAGATCTGCGTTTTGCCTTCCGCGAGCTGCTCGCTTCAGGTTCCTGTTACCACACCGCATCGGTGTTCGACCCGATGTCGGCACGTATTGCCGCAGACCTGGGTTTCGAGGTCGGCATCCTCGGTGGTTCCGTCGCTTCGCTGCAGGTACTGGCGGCACCGGACTTCGCCCTGATCACCCTCAGCGAGTTCGTCGAGCAGGCCACCCGTATTGGTCGCGTGGCGCAACTGCCCGTGCTGGCTGACGCCGACCACGGCTATGGCAACGCACTGAATGTCATGCGCACGGTCATCGAACTGGAGCGCGCCGGCGTGGCTGCGCTGACCATCGAGGACACCCTCCTGCCTGCCCAGTTCGGGCGCAAGTCCACCGACCTGATCCCGGTTGAAGAGGGCGTCGGCAAGATCCGCGCGGCGCTGGAGGCACGGGTCGATTCGTCGCTGTCGATCATTGCCCGTACCAACGCTGGTGTGCTCACCACCGAAGAAATCATCGTGCGAACCCAGAGCTACCAGAAGGCTGGAGCCGATGGCATCTGCATGGTGGGTGTGAAGGACTTCGAGCAACTCGAGCAGATTGCCGAGCACCTGACGGTGCCACTGATGCTGGTGACCTACGGCAACCCGAACCTGCGCGACGACGAGCGCCTGGCACGCCTGGGCGTGCGCATCGTGGTCGATGGTCACGCTGCCTACTTTGCCGCGATCAAGGCCACCTATGACTGCCTGCGGCTGCAGCGCGGCCAGCAGAACAAGTCGGAAAACCTCAGCGCCACCGAACTCTCGCATACCTACACCCAGCCCGAGGACTACATCCGTTGGGCCAAGGAATACATGAGCGTCGAAGAGTGACACGCCCTCCCTGGAGGAACGGCCTTACAAGTCCTGATCCCACTCCGGTTCGTCCTTGAATCGCTGCACCAGAAAATCCAGCATGCTGCGCAGGGTCGCCGGCATGTGCTTGCGCGAGGTGTACACCGCATTCAGGTTCAGTTCGCGTGGCCTGGCTTCGGGCAGCAGGCGCACCAGTTCACCCCGGCGCAGGGCTTTCGCGGCCTGGTAGGTCGGCAGCATGGCGATACCTGCGCCGGCCAGCGCCGCTTTCTGCAGTGTCATCGCCTCGTTGGCACTGATGTTCCCCGCCACTGGCACGGCGACTTGCTGGCCGGCTACCTCGAAATGCCACAGGCTGTGGCCGAAGTAGGCATGGGTCAGGCAGTTGTGCCGGCTCAGATCCTCGACCCGTTGCGGCGTGCCGTGCTCGCGCAGGTAGGCCGGTGCCGCACACACTGCCGAGCGGCACACACTCAGGCGCCGGGCGATCAGGTTGGGGTCCAGGTCGTTGCTGGTGCGGATGGCCAGGTCGATGCGCTCGTCCACCAGGTTGACCGTGCGATCGAGCATCTGCAGTTCCACCTTCACCCCGGGGTAGCGCCGGACGTAGTCGGCCACTGCATCCACCAACTGGGCCTGGCCGAACGAGGTACTGACGCTGATGCGCAGCGCGCCCTTGGGCGCGTCATCCGGCTGCTGCACCGCGGCTTGCAGGTCGCCGGCCAGTTCCAGCAGTTGCCGACAGCGGGGCAGGGTTTCCTGGCCGGCGGCGGTAAGGCTGAGCTTGCGTGTGGTGCGCTGCATCAGCCGTGCGCCAACCCAGTCTTCCAGCTCTGCCAGGTAGCGCGACACCACCGGCCGAGACAGTTGCAGATGATCCGCCGCCGCTGACTGGCTGCCCAGGTCGACGACGGTGACGAAAACGCGCATGGCGTTGAGACGGTCCATGATTTGCCCGGTTTCAGAAACAAACTATGTTCGAGCATCGCATTTTTTGTCACGGATTGGGCAACTAAGCTGTTGGGCATTGTTCATCTGACGGGTGTTTGCGATGTCTCTTTTCACTCCCTTGCGTGGCCTGCTGCTGGCCTGTGTGACCCTGGCCGGCCCGGCGCTGGCTGCCGACCCCTTGCGGCTTGAGGTTTACAACCCTGGGCATGAGGCGATCTTCCCGGTCAGTTCGGTGATCGTCAGCGGTGAGCACGACGCCATCCTCGTCGATGCCCAGTTCGGCAAGGCCCAGGCCGAACAGCTGGTGCAGCGCCTGCGGGCGGGCGGAAAGCAGCTGACCATTATCTACATCAGCCATGGCGACCCGGACTACTACTTCGGCCTGGATACCCTGACCCAGGCCTTCCCGGAGGCCAAGGTGCTGGCGTCGGCCGCCACGGTTGCCCACATCCGCCAGACCATGGATGCCAAGCTGGCCTACTGGGGGCCGCAGATGGGCGCGGACAAGCCGGCGCGGCTGGTGCTGCCGCAGGTGCTCGAAGGCCACCACCTGACGCTGGAAGGGCAGGCCCTTGAGGTTGTCGGCCTCGACGGCCCTCAACCTGACCGCAGTTTTGTATGGATACCGTCGATCAAGGCGGTGGTCGGTGGTGTGGTGGTGTCGGAGAACATTCACGTGTGGATGGCCGACACACAAACGGCCAAGTCCCACGCCGACTGGCTTGGCACCTTGGCGCACATCGAAGCGCTGGCGCCGCGTACGGTCATCCCTGGGCACTACCAGGGGGACAGCGGCCGATCGCTGGAGGCCGTGCGTTTCACGGCGAACTACATTCGTGATTTCGATAGCGAGACCGCCAAGGCGAAAGACTCCGGTGCGTTGATCGCTGCGATGAAACGACGTTACCCGGGCCTGGCCGATGAAAGCTCGCTGGAGCTGGGGGCCAAGGTCGCCAAGGGCGAGATGAAGTGGTAATTCCGTTCAATTGATGGAGAGTATCCCATGAGCAAGATTGCAATCATCGGCGCCACTGGCCGCGCTGGCAGCCAGTTGTTGGAGGAGGCCCTGCGCCGTGGCCACAGTGTGCTGGCCATCGCCCGCGACCCGTCGCGGTTGCAGGGGCGGGACGGGGTTACCGTCAAGGCGCTGGATGCCAAGGACAGCGCGGCCGTACAAGCGGCGATCGCAGGTGTGGATGCGGTGCTGAGCGCGGCGCATTTCTCGACCATCGAGCCACACGCCATCATCGAGCCGGTCAAGCGGGCCGGGGTCAGGCGCCTGCTGGTGGTGGGTGGGGCCGGCAGCCTGTTGCTGCCGTCGGGGCATCGGGTGATCGACAGCCCGGACTTCCCCGAGGCATACAAGGCCGAGGCCACTGCCGGGGTGCGTTTTCTGGAAGTATTGCAACGTGAGCCGAACCTGGACTGGACCTTCCTGTCGCCATCGGCGGAGTTCGTTGAAGGTGAGCGCAGCGGGCATTACAAGCTGGGCAAGGATCATCTGCTGATCGGCGCCGATGGCAAGAGCTGGATAACCTTCGCCGATTACGCAATTGCCATGCTCGACGAACTGGAGAAGCCACAACATTCGCGGCAGCGTTTTACCGTCGGCTATTGAGTCGCCCCCTTCGCGGGTAAACCCGCTCCCACAGGTACTGCACTGATTTCGATGCCGGTGTATTACTTGTGGGAGCGGGTTTACCCGCGAAGGGGCCCTTGCAGGCTGGCCCGGTCCTCCAGCCAGTCCAGCAACTCCACAAGCCCCGGCGGCAAGTTCTTGCTCTGGCTCACCAGGTAATACCCCTTGCCGGTCATCACCTTGAGCGCAAACGGCATGCACAGCCGTCCCCCGCGCAAGTCATCGCCGATCAGCGACCAGTCGCCGATGGCCACGCCGGTGCCCTGCGAGGCCATGGCCATCGCCATGTCCAGCGTCTCGAAATGCTGCTTCGGGCCTTGAGTGCCCAGCGTCACCCCGGCTGCCTGCAGCCACAACCGCCAGTCATGCTCATCCCGCGATGGGTGCAGCAGCATGTGTAGCGCCAGGTCCTCGACCTGCTGCAACGGTACCGGCCCTTGGCGTAATGACGGCGCGCACACCGGCGTCAGCTGCTCATCGAACAGCTTGCGCACGCGCAGCCCATGGTTCGGCGCATCGCCATACACCACCGCGGCATCGAAACCCTCGCGGCGAAAGTCCACTCCATGTTGCACCGTGGTGGTCAGCTCTACAGGCACATCCGGGCGTAGTGCCTGCCATTCCATCAGGCGCGGCAACAGCCAGCGCATCACGCAGGTCGGTGCCTTGAGCTGCAAGGTAGTGCTGCGCCCACCCACCTCACGCACCCCTTGTTCGATCAGCGCGAACACCTGCTGCACTCTTGGCAGCCAGTCCTGGCCTTCACGGGTCAGGCTCAGCCCACGGGCCTGGCGCTGGAACAAGGCATAACCCAGATGCTCTTCGAGGGCCGCGATCTGCCGGCTGACGGCGCCTTGGGTGATATGCAACTGCTGCCCTGCACGGGTGAAATTGCAGTGTTGGGCGGTGACCAGAAAGGTATGCAGGGCGGGCAGGGGCGGGAGACGTTTCATTGTGCTTAGCCATGATTACAGAACATGGCTAGTATGTGTTTTTTTGCATTGTGGCGATAGCCGTGGCTGGGTCCAATAAGGGCATAACCCAACCAAGATTCATGGTGAAACCCGATGGCAACCTGCGGCGAAGTACTGGTAAAACTCCTTGAAGGCTATGGCGTTGACCATGTCTTCGGCATTCCTGGTGTACATACCGTGGAGCTCTACCGCGGCCTGGCGGGCTCGTCCATCCGCCATGTCACCCCGCGCCACGAGCAGGGGGCCGGGTTCATGGCCGACGGCTATGCGCGGACCCGCGGCAAGCCCGGGGTGTGCTTCATCATCACCGGCCCGGGCATGACCAACATCACCACCGCCATGGGCCAGGCCTATGCCGACTCGATCCCGATGCTGGTGATTTCCAGCGTGCAGGCCCGCGACCAGTTGGGCGGTGGCCGCGGCAAGCTGCACGAGTTGCCCAACCAGGCAGCGCTGGTGTCGGGTGTAGCGGCGTTTTCCCACACCTTGATGAGTGCCGATGACCTGCCGCAGGTGCTGGCCCGGGCATTCGCCGTTTTCGAAGGTGCTCGCCCTCGGCCGGTGCATATCGAGATTCCGCTCGACGTGCTGGTCGAGCCGGCCGATCACCTGCTGCCGGGGCGCGTGGTGCGTAGCAGCCGGGCTGGCGCAGCGCCGCAGGCCGTGGCGCAGATGGCCGAGCGCCTGGTCAGTGCACGGCGGCCATTGATCCTGGCAGGGGGGGGCGCATTGGCTGCGGGCGCTGCGCTGGCGCGCCTGGCCGAGCGCCTGCAGGCGCCGATAGCGCTGACCATCAATGCCAAGGGGCTGCTGCCGGCCAGCCATCCCCTGCAGATCGGCTCGACCCAGTCACTGCCAGCCACGCGGGCGCTGGTGGCCGAGGCCGATGTGGTGCTGGCGATAGGCACCGAACTGGCCGAAACCGACTATGACGTCACCTTCAAAGGTGGTTTCCAGATACCGGGCAGCCTGTTGCGCATCGACATCGACCCGGACCAGACCGTGCGCAATTACCTGCCGACGCTGTCGCTGGTGGCCGATGCCGAACTGGCCACCGAGGCGCTGCTCGGTGCCTTGCAGGGGTTGCCGCAACCCGTGCGTGAAAGCACGTGGGGAGCGGCCCGGGTGGCCAAGTTGCGCCAGGCCCTGGCAGCGGGTTGGGACCAGCCGAGCCTGAGCCAGACGCGTTTGCTGAGTGCGATTCTCGAGCGCCTGCCCAATGCCATCCTTGTGGGCGATTCGACCCAGCCGGTTTACACCGGCAACCTGACCCTGGACATGGACCAGCCACGCCGTTGGTTCAATGCCTCGACCGGCTATGGCACCTTGGGTTATGCGCTGCCGGCGGCCATGGGCGCCTGGCTGGGCAGTGCGGAGCAGGTCGGTGAGCGTGCGCCTGCGGTGTGCCTGATTGGTGATGGCGGTTTGCAGTTCACCTTGCCGGAGCTGGCAAGCGCGGTGGAAGCGCAGGTGCCGCTGATCGTGCTGCTGTGGAACAACCAGGGGTACGAGGAAATCAAGAAATACATGGTCAACCGGGCGATCGAGCCGGTGGGGGTGGATATCCATACGCCGGACTTCATCGGTGTGGCGCGGGCCCTGGGCGCGGCAGCGGAGCAGGTGGCAGATGTAGCGCAGCTGCAGGTGGCGTTGGGGCACGCATTGGAGCGCAAGGGGCCGACCTTGATCCAGGTTGACCAGAATCAGTGGCAAGAGGCTGTGTTGGGTTGAAGTGAAGCTATTGTCTGTACCGGCCCTTTCGCGGGCTTGCCCGCTCCCACAGGATTTTGCACAGGCTCTGAACGTTGTGCTGTACCTGTGGGAGCGGGCAAGCCCGCGAAGAGGCCGGTACTGCCAGCCAAAATTTCAGCCAGCAGTCGCCCGCAACCTTGCCACATCACGAATCGGCGGCGCGCCATACAGCCGGCTGTATTCCCGGCTGAACTGTGACGGGCTTTCATACCCCACCCGGTAGGCCGCCACCGCCGCCTCGAGCCCGTCATTCAGCATCAATCGCCGCGCCTCCTGCAGGCGCAGTTGCTTCTGGTACTGCAACGGGCTCATCGACGTCACGGCCTTGAATCGGTGGTGCAAGGTCGAGGTGCTTAGGTTGACCTCCCGCGCCAGATCCTCGATGCGCAAAGGCAACTGGTAGTTCTGGTTGAGCCAGGTGATCGCCTGGCAAACCCGGTGGGTCTGGCTGTTGGCCAAGGCGATTTCGTACAACCGATAGCCCTGCGGCCCACGCAGCAGGCGGTACAGAATCTCCCGACGGAACAGCGGCGCCAGCATCGCGATGTCGCGCGGGGTATCCAGCAGGCGGATCAGCCGCAGCAGGGCGTCGAGCAGCGCGGCATCGGTTCTTTCCACATACAAGCCACGCCCGGAAGGCCGGTTGGGCACCAGCATCGGCCCGCTTTCGGCGATCAGCTGGCTGATTTCGGCCGGGTCCAGGTCCATGCGCAGGCCAAGGCTCGGGTGCTCGGGGCTGGCGTCCAGCCTCACGGCGCTCAACGGCAAGGTTACCGAGACCACCATGTAGTGCAGCGGGTCGTAAGCGTACTGCTCGTCACCGAGGAACAAGCTTTTGCTGCCCTGGGCGAGGATACACAGCGCGGGTTGTGCCAGGGTCGGTACCGAGCGCACGTTTTCGGTGTAGCGCACCAGGTACAGGTCATCGATGGCCGATGCCGGGCCGTGAGGCTCCCCTGCGTGACGGCGGATCAGCTCGGCCAGCTCCTGGCGTTGAAGTTCCAGGCTCGGGTCGATGGACGTGGCGATGGTCATGGTGGCTTTCCTCTACTGACCGACGCAGCATAGGTTTGGGCAATGGCGGGCGCTAGTCAAAAGCTGCACGCCGATTGCCTGATCCTGCCGCGCTGCAGGATCAGGCAATCGGCGAGCAGTAATGGCCTAACGCGTCGCGCGGGTGAGGCCCTAACCTTGGCAGCCTGGCTTTTCCGTCCGCCTGCTTCAAGGAGATTGTGCAATGACCCCGACACAACCGGTCACCCACCTTGCTTTCATCCGTGCCAGCAGCGGGCGCTCGGCGGAGCTGGGCGCGCGCCTGCGTGACCTGCTCGAGCCCTCACTGCGGGCGCCGGGCTGCCTGAGTTTCACGGTGCAACGTTCGCAGGCTGATGCCGATTTATGGTTGCTCAGTGGCAGCTGGCAAGACCAGCAGGCGATGAGTGGCTACTTTGCTTCGCCGACGCTGGAAGTGTTTGGTGAGTTGGTACAGGCGCAGGTGGTCAGCAGCCTGGATCTGCATACCTTTGATTGAGGTGTTGCCTGTACCGGCCTCATCGCCGGCAAGCCAGCTCCCACAGGTGCTGCACCGCCCTTAAGACCTGTGATGACCCTGTGGGAGCTGGCTTGCCGGCGATGAGGCCGGTACGGGCAAATAAGGTAAAATGCCGGCCCCCGATCAACGAAGCGGATAGCAACATGGCACGTAGGGAATTCCAGCATTTCGAAGCGGTTTCGGCGATGGTCCCGGTGGAAGGTGGTGGCTACACCGCAGCCATCGCGGTCAAGGCCCTGGGTATGGGCGGCGCGCCGCGCTTTCACAAGATTCTCGACGGCCAGGTGTTCAAGGGTGCCGTGGCTGCCGACGAAGCGGCCACGGCCGAGCTGCAACGCCTGCAGGGCGTCAGCGAAGAGGGTGAGCTGATCTGGTGATCAGGCCGGCGGGCGGGCCATCTTGAACAGGTTGCCCAGCTCGAAATAGTCTGCCGGGCCACCGCCACGCAGGATCGGCTCGGCGGCAGCGGTATCGTAGATGCCGTTCTTCAACAGGTGCTCGGCAATGTGCACCGCCACCACCTCACCCAGGATCAGCCAGCTGGGCACCAGTTCCTGGTCGGCCCGCTTGAGCTGGACGATCTGGCTGACCTTGCACTCGAAGGCTACCGGGGTTTCGCCGACACGCGGCACATTGACGATGCTCGACGGCTTGGCGGTGAGGCCGCTCAATTCAAATTCGTTTATCTCGGCGGCAACCGGTGCGCAGCTCTGGTTCATCTGCTCGGCCAACGAGCGGGTGGCAAGGTTCCAGACGAACTCGCCGGTCTGCTCGATGTTGTTCAGGCTGTCTTTGCGCCCGACGCTGCAGAAACCGATGATCGGCGGGATGTAATTGAAGGCGTTGAAGAAGCTGTAGGGAGCCAGGTTCAGGCGGCCTTCGCGGTCCTGTGAGGAGATCCAGCCGATAGGGCGGGGGCCGACGATGGCGTTGAACGGGTCGTGGGGCAGGCCGTGGCCTTTGGCGGGTTCGTAGTAATACATCTGTGCTGGGCTTGAAGGCCCTACCTCCTGGTGGACAAGGCGCCTAGTGTGCCAAGCCTGTGCCCGCCTGCAAATGATCAAGCCCGGCCGAAGCCGGGCTGGGTGCTCGCATCAGGGCTCAGCTGATGCGGTGGGCGTTGGTGCGGTCGAAGCCGTCTTCGGCGAAGCGCTGGCCGCCTGTGCGGTCGAAGCCATCTTCAGCGAAACGTTGGCCGCCAGTGCGGTCGAAGCCGTCTTCAGCGAAACGTTGGCCGCCGGTGCGGTCGAAGCCGTCTTCGGCGAAACGCTGGCCGCCAGTGCGGTCGAAGCCGTCTTCGGCGAAGCGCTGGCCGCCAGTACGGTCGAAGCCATCTTCAGCGTAGGCAGCTGATTGGCTCTGGGTCGCTGCGAAGGTGTGTGCGTTAGTACGGTTGAAGCCATCTTCGGCGAAGGCACCAGCAGCGAAAATCGAGAGGGCCAGGGTGAGGATCAGTTTGTTTTTCATGGTCGTTGCTCCAGGGTTACTTGAGGTTGTTTGTTTCTATGGGTTTAATCCTACGCTGATTAATTTGATTAAAAAGCGCAAATAATAGTGCTTAAAAATCGAATAATTCGATATATATTGGCGTGGATCTTGTGGCTCTGGCAGCGGTTCTGGCCCAGGATGTGCCTGACCATACGCCGACGTTCTGCCAGCCATTTCAGCTTGAAGGGGTGGAATTAATGGGGCGTTAAGGATGAAAAATCTTTCACAGAGGGCTGCTGAACGCATTTTTCATACATCACCAACCGATTTTTCAAATGCTGCTCAGCACCATCGCCGCACCTCAAAATCGGAGCGGCACAACAATGAACAAACTTCCGCAAATCACCTTGGCCTTCTGGGTCATGAAGATCTGCGCTACCACCCTTGGCGAAACGGCGGGTGATTTGCTGTCGATGACGCTGAACATCGGTTATGCCCTCAGCTCGCTGCTGCTGATCAGCGTGTTCCTGCTGACCTTGCTCGGCCAGCTGTACTCGCGCCGCTACCATCCGATGCTGTACTGGCTGGTGATCCTCTCCACCAGCACCGCCGGCACCACCATGTCCGACTTCATGGACCGCACCCTGGGCCTGGGCTATGCCGCGGGTTCAGCCATCCTCATCGGCATCCTGCTGCTTACCTTCCTGGTATGGCGCCTGAGCGGCAACCCGCTGGATGTCACCCGTATCAAGAACCGCACGGGCGAACTGTTCTACTGGGTGGCGATCCTGTTTTCCAACACCCTCGGCACCGCGCTGGGCGATTACCTGGCCGATGACTCGGGGCTCGGTTTCGCCGGTGGCGCGCTGTTGATCGGCAGTGCCATCGCCTTGGTAGTTGTGGCCCGCTACTGGACACGTATCCCTGGCGTAGTGTTGTTCTGGGTTGCGTTCGTGCTTACCCGCCCGTTCGGCGCCACCTTGGGCGACTTCCTCACCAAGCCTCACGAGAAGGGCGGCCTGGACTTCGGTACGGTCGGCTCTTCGGCGGTGCTGGGCGGGGTGTTGCTGGTACTGGTGCTAATGGCCACCTGGTATCAGCGCCGCGAACCGCGTCAGGCGTTGGAGATGTCCTGAGGCATTGGGGCGATGGCTTCGTTTTGCCAGGTGAAACGTGGCCAGGCAGGTTGCTGCCAGATCCACAAGGGGCTATTCATGATCCGTCCCATGAGCCGAATAAGGCCGTCACTCGGCTCACAGGCTGCCGCGTATCACAAAAAAAGGGCGCCCCATGCACTGGAGCGCCCCTTTTCAGTACTGCCAGGGCAGCATCACTCGGTGGTAATCCGCGAGTGCTGCTTGGTGTCCTTCATGGTCGCGTAAACCAGCAGCGAGCAGGCGATGCAGGCGGTGACGTACCAGTAGAAGCCGCTCTCCATGCCGGCGCTCTTGAACCACAGGGCCACGTACTCGGCGGTGCCGCCGAAGATCGACACGGTCAGGGCGTACGGCAGGCCCACGCCCAGGGCGCGGATTTCGGTTGGGAACAGCTCGGCTTTGACCACTGCGTTGATCGAGGTGTAGCCGCTGACGATGATCAGCGCCGCCATGATCAGGAAGAACGCGCCCCACCATGTCTGGATGGTGTGCAGGGTGCTGAGGATCGGTACGGTGAACAGGGTGCCGAGCACGCCGAAGGCGATCAGGATCGGGCGCCGACCGATCTTGTCGGACAGGCCACCGATCACCGGCTGCAGGCACATGAACAGGAACAGCGTGGCGGCCGAGATGGTGGTCGAGTCGCTGATGCTCATGCCCACGGTGTTGACCAGGTACTTCTGCATGTAGGTGGTGTAGGTGTAGAAGGCCAGGGTGCCGCCCATGGTCAGGCCGACCACGGTCATCAGCTCCTTGGGGTGGCGCAGCAGGGTGCGCATCAGGCTTTCCTTGGCCTTTTCCTTCTTGGTGAAAGAGGCGGTTTCCTCCATGCCGCGACGCAGGTAAAGGGCCACCACGGCGCACAGCGCACCAATCACGAACGGTACGCGCCAGCCCCAGGCATACAGCTGCTCGGTGGTCAGGGTCTGTTGCAGGACGATCAGTACCGCCAGGGCGATGAGCTGGCCGGAGATCAGGGTCACGTACTGGAAGCTGGAGAAGAAGCCACGGCGGTCCTTGCTGGCCATTTCACTCAGGTAGGTAGCCGAGGTGCCGTATTCACCACCCACCGACAGGCCCTGCATCAGGCGTGCGATGACCAGCAGGATTGGGGCGGCGACGCCGATGGTTTCGTAACCCGGGGTCAGGGCGATGACCAGCGAGCCGGCGCACATCAGCAGCACCGAAGCCATCAATGCGGCCTTGCGGCCCTTGCGGTCGGCGTACAGGCCCATCAGCCAGCCACCGATCGGGCGCATGAGGAAGCCCACGGCGAAGATCGCGGCGGTATTGAGCAATTGTGCGGTGGAATCGCCGGCCGGGAAGAAGGCCTTGGCGAAGTACAGCGAGAATGCGGCGTAGACGTACCAGTCGTACCATTCGACCATGTTGCCGATGGACCCGCTGAAGATCGACTTCAGGCGGCTGGCGGTGGTTTTTTCTGCGGCAGGCGCGGTGGCCGCCCCGGCGGGCAGGGAGGTGGCATTATCCATCAGGGATACCTTCTCGTTGTTTTTGTGGAGCGCGCCGTGGCGCAGCTTGCCAAGGCAATTGCAGAAGGTGTGCCAAATGGGTGCATTGGGCTTCAAATGGGGGCGCTGCGCGCCCCTTCGCGGGCACGCCCGCTCGCACAGGGACCGCGTGACGTCTGACTCTTTGCGTTTCTCTGTGGGGGCGGGCGTGCCCGCGAAAGCCTGCAAGGCAGCGCCAAAAGAATCCGGCTAATGAGCGGTTATTTGCTTAGTGGCCTGGCGCGATAAGCGGATTTCCGCTCATTCCCGCCCAACAAAATCCTCGCGCACCAACCCATGCCGCTGCATCTTCTCGTTCAGCGTGCGCCGTGGCAGCTGCAGCGTTTCCATCACCGCATTGATCGCGCCCCCGTGCTGGCGCAGCGCCGCGCGCAGGCATTGCGCCTCGAACGCTTCCATCTGCTCGCTCAACGACTGCCCGGCAGGCGCCACCTCTATGTTCGGCGAGCCCAGCCCCAACGCATGGCGCTCCGCCGCATTGGCCAGTTCACGCACGTTGCCCGGCCAGTCGTGCGACAGCAGCTGCGCCAGTTGCGCGCCCGACAGTGGTGGGGCTGCGCGGCCAAGCTTTTCGGCGGCGGCACGGGCAAAGTGCTCGAACAGCAGTGGAATGTCCTCACGCCGTTCACGCAATGGCGCCAGGCGCAGCTCCGCCACGTTCAGGCGATAGGCAAGGTCTTCGCGGAAGCGCCCGGCACGGGCTTCCTCGAGCAGGTCGGGCTTGGTCGCGGCAATGATGCGCAGGTCGACGCTGATGCTCTGGTTGGCCCCCAGACGCTCCAGTTTCTGTTCCTGGATCACCCGCAGCAGCTTGGCCTGTTGGGCCAGTGGCATGCTTTCGATTTCATCGAGGAACACCGTGCCACCGTTGGCGTACTCCAGCTTGCCGATGCGCTTGCCCTGGGCCCCGGTAAAGGCGCCGCTTTCATGGCCGAACAGCTCGGCCTCGAACAGCGACTCGGGGATGGCTGCACAGTTGAGGGCGACGAACGGCTTGCCGGCGCGCGGGCCAAAATCGTGCAGGCAGCGGGCCACGCGCTCCTTGCCACTGCCGGTTTCGCCGCGAATCAGCACATTGACCGGCAGGCTGGCCAGGTCCAGCACTTGCCGACGCAGCTGTTGCAGGCCCTGGGACATGCCCAGCAACGTGCCTTCCAGGCGTGACTTGAGGTCGGCCTGCTCGTGCAGCCGGCGGTTCTCCAGGACCAGCTGGCGCTTTTCCAGGGCACGGCGCAGGCTGCCCAGCAGGTGCTGCGGGGTAAAGGGTTTTTCCAGGAAGTCGTAGGCCCCGCTGCGCATGGCTTCCACTGCCATGGGCACATCGCCGTGGCCGGTCAGCAGGATCACCGGCAAGTCGGGGTCGTCCGCCTGCAGGCGTTCGAGCAACTGCAGGCCATCCATGCCCGGCATGCGTACATCGCTGATGATTACCCCGGGAAAGTGCCGTGGCAGGTGTGCCAGGCATTCTTCGGCGCGAGCGAACAGTTGCACGCTGAAGCCGGACAGGCTCAGCCACTGCTCGACTGCGGTGCGGATACTGGCTTCATCATCGACGACGATCACTGAATTCAACATACAGGCTCCAGGTCACGGGGCAGGGTAAGGCTGAAGCGCGCGCCGCCAGGCAGGTTTTCGGCCTGCAGCTGGCCGCCGGCCTCGTGGACGATACCGTAGGAAATGGCCAGGCCCAGCCCCAGGCCTTCGCCCACCGGCTTGGTGGTGAAGAACGGGTCGAAGACCTTGGCCAGGTCGTCCTCGGCAATGCCGCCACCCGAATCCAGCACGCTCAGGCGCCACAGCTCGCCGTCGGGCTCGATGCGGATCTCCAGGCGTTTGTAGCGTTTGTCGGCCATGGCGTCGAGGGCATTGCGCAGCAGGTTGATCAGCACCTGCTCCAGGCGAATGGCATCGCCGCGTACCCAGGCCGGGCGCGCCAGGTACAGGGCTATTTCCACTTCTTCGCTGCGAATGCGTGCTTCCAGCAGGTGCAGGGCCTGGTCGACCACGGTGGCCAGGTCGAGGCGCTCGCGCAGGCCGACCGGGCTGTTGCGGGCAAAGGTTTTCAGGTGGCTGGTGAGCGCAGCCATGCGCGTGAGCATCTGTTCCAGCGGCTCCAGTGCCTGGCGTGCTTCGTCAATTCGGCCATGGTCGAGCAGCAGGCGCAAGGTTTCCAGCTGCATGCGCTGAGTGGTCAGCGGCTGGTTGATTTCATGGGCCATGGCTGCCGACATTTGCCCCAGCGCGGCCAGCTTGGCCGATTGCACCAGCCCCTCCTGGGCGGTGCGCAGCTCACGGGTGCGCTCCTCGACCTGGCGCTTGAGCTCCTCCCGGCTGCGCTGGCGCAGGCGGGCCAGGCGCAGGCGCTGGCTGACGAACAGCGCAGCGAACACCAGGCTCAGCCATACGGCGGCGGCGCCGAGGGCGGCATTGCGACCGTCGGCGGCTACCTGCGGCTTGCGCAGCAGATGCAAGGTCCAGTTTTCACCTTCCAGCGGCAGGCTTTCCCACAGGTACTCGGCGCTGCCCTCCGGGCCTTGCACGCGGCTGAGGGTGCTATTGGCGGCAAAGCGGGTCAGCACCTGGTGCTGCAACGGCACCAGCGGTTGCTTGTCGTACTGACGGGTTTCGGCCAGTTCGGCACGGTCGGCGCCACTGAGCGGCTGCAGTTCGCGGTAGCGCCAGCCGTCCTGGTTGGCGATGAAAGTGATACCGCGGGCATCGCTGACCAGCAGGATGTCGCTGCCCTGACGCCACTCGCGTTCCAGTTCGGGAAACTCCAGTTTCACCACCATGGCGCCGAGGAAGCGGCCATGCTCGTCGTTCACCGCGCTGGCGAGGAAGTAGCCGGGCACGCCGCTGGTCACGCCCACGGCGTAGAAGCGACCACTGCCCTGGCTGCGGGTCTGCTTGAAGTAGGGGCGAAAACCATAGTTGGAGCCCACGTAGCTGCTGGGCAACCGCCAGTTGCTGGCGGCGATGGCCAGGCCGGTGCGGTCGAGCAGTTCGAGGGTGGAGGAGTTGGCGGCGCCATTGATGCGTTCGAGCTTGCGGTTCAGGGCGTCCTGCACCGGTTCGCTGACCGGGCCGCGCAGGGCGGCGATCAGTTCCGGGTCCAGCGCCAGCACGGCGGGCAGGGCGCGGTAGCGATCGATCAGCGTGTGCAGGGCATTGGCGTACAGGCCCAACTGCTGACTGGCACGCTGGGCGTCGGCTTCCATGGCCTGGCGCTTGGCCTGGTGCATGGCCCAGCTGGCGCTGAGGGCGGTGCCCAGCACGATAAGCAGGGTGATCAGCCCCAGACGCAGGGCGCGAACGGAAAAGGGCATGGGGCGGATCCGGATGAATGAGATATCAGGGCCGGCCTCTTCGCGGGTGAACCCGCTCCACAGGTATCGGGTTTACCCGCGAAGAGGCCGGTACAGGCAAAACCTGTCAGTTACAGCAGTTCAAAGCTCTGCTGCTGCACCGCCTGGGAATCCAGCCCGACCTGTACATTGAATTCCCCTGGCTCGGCAACCCGCTGCAGCTGGCCATTGTAGAACTTCAGGTCTTCTTCGCTGATGCGGAAGCTCAACGTGCGCGATTCGCCAGGCTTGAGCATCAGCTTCTGGAAGTTCCTCAGTTCCTTCACCGGGCGGCTCATCGATGCCGATACATCCTGCAGGTACAGCTGCACCACGGTCTCGCCTGCCACCTTGCCGGTGTTCTTCACCGTCACCTTGGCTTCCAGCGTGTCGCCACGCTTGAGGTCCTTGTTCGACAGCTTCAGCCCCGACAGCTCGAAGCTGCTGTAGCTCAGGCCATAGCCGAACGGGTACAGCGGGCCATTGGGCTCCTCGAAGTACTGCGAGGTGTAGTTGCCCGGCTTGCCCGGCGTGAAGGGCCGGCCAATACGGGTGTGGTTGTAGTACATCGGGATCTGCCCGACCGAACGCGGGAAGGTGATGGCCAGCTTGCCGGACGGGTTGTAATCGCCGAACAGCACGTCGGCAATCGCGTTGCCGCCCTCGGTACCGGCGAACCAGGTTTCCAGAATGGCGTCGGCCTGTTCGCGTTCCCAGGCAATCGACAGTGGGCGGCCGTTCATCAGCACCAGGACCAGCGGCTTGCCGGTGGCCTTCAGGGCCTTGATCAGCTCCCGCTGGCTGGCCGGGATTTCCAAGGTGGTACGGCTCGACGACTCGTGGGACATGCCGCGGGATTCACCGACCACTGCCACCACCACATCG
The DNA here is from genome assembly GCF_002113295.1 of Pseudomonas sp. B10(2017). Classification (NCBI taxonomy): domain Bacteria; kingdom Pseudomonadati; phylum Pseudomonadota; class Gammaproteobacteria; order Pseudomonadales; family Pseudomonadaceae; genus Pseudomonas; species Pseudomonas sp. B10(2017). The sequence goes on along the minus strand of NZ_NEJU01000035.1, from coordinate 2,448 downwards.
GACTGCTTCGCCGCCTTCACCGCCTCGTCGATCAGCACCGCTGGCGGGCGCGGGTCGTCGACGATTTCCGGGGCATCGAAGTTGAGGAAGTTCAGGTAATCGAACATCGCCTTGTCTCCGGTGACGTTGGAACCTTTGGCGTAGACCAGCTTGGCCTTGCCCTCCACGGCGCGGCGCAAGCCTTCGCGCACGGTCACCGAGTGCACTGGTTTGCCGTCGGCTGCCCAACTGCCCATCATGTCGATCGGGGCATCGGCCAGAGGGCCGACCAGGGCGATGGTGCCGGCCTTTTTCAGCGGCAGGGTCTGGTTGCGGTTTTCCAGCAGCACCAGGCTGCGGCGCGCCACGTCACGCGCGGCTTCGCGGTGCAGGCGGTCGTTGCCGTAGTAGTCCTTCAGGTCGGTCTCGGCCTTGCCGATGCGCACGTACGGGTCCTTGAACAGTCCCATGTCGTACTTGGCACCCAGTACTTCGCGCACCGCCTGGTCCAACTCGCCCTGGGTCACTTCGCCGGACTTCAGCAGCCCGGGCAGCTCCTCGCCGTACAGGGTGTCGTTCATGCTCATGTCGATGCCGGCCTTGATCGCCAGCTTGGCGGCTTCGCGGCCATCGCGGGCGACGCCATGGCGGATCAGCTCCTGGATGGCGCCGTGGTCGCTGATGGTCACGCCCTTGAAGCCCCACTCCTTGCGCAGCAGGTCATTCATCAGCCAGGTATTGGAGGTGGCCGGCACGCCGTTGATCGAGTTCAACGCCACCATCACCCCGCCAGCACCAGCGTCGAGCGCGGCGCGGTAGGGCGGCAGGTAGTCGTTGTACATTTTCGGCAGGCTCATATCGACCGTGTTGTAGTCGCGCCCGCCTTCCACTGCGCCATACAGGGCGAAGTGCTTGACGATGGCCATGATGCTGTCGGGGTTGGCCGGGCTGCTGCCCTGAAACGAACGGACCATCACCTGGCCGATCTTCGAGGTCAGGTAGGTGTCTTCGCCAAAGCCTTCACTGGTACGACCCCAGCGCGGGTCGCGGGCGATGTCGACCATCGGCGCGAAGGTCATGTCCAGGGCATCAGCCGCGGCTTCGATGGCGGCGGTGCGGCCGACCTTGGCGATGGCGTCCATGTCCCAGGTCGCGGCCATGCCCAGGCCGATCGGGAAAATGGTGCGTTCGCCGTGGACGGTATCGTAGGCAAAGAACATCGGGATCTTCAGGCGGCTGCGCATGGCCGCGTCCTGCATCGGCCGGTTCTCGGGCGCGGTACGCGAGTTGAAGGTGCCACCGATGCGGCCGGCGGCGATTTCCTCGCGGATCTTGTCGCGGGGCATTTCCGGGCCGATGCTGATCAGGCGCAACTGGCCGATCTTCTCGGCTTCGGTCATCTGGCTGACCAGATGGTCGATGAACGCCTGCTTGTCCTGCAGGGGCGGGGCGGAGGGGGCGGCGAGGGCCGCCTGACTGGCAAGGCCCATGGCCAGGCCCAGCAAAGACAGTTTCATCATCAATTCCGTTGTGGGGCCTCTGCCGTATCCACGGTGATACGCGCGCGGCCGAAGTTTTCAGGCGGCTATTGTTGTACGATTTGCAGGCATTTCTTCCAGCGGCGGATTATGCCTGAATATGTCGCCTGCGGACGAAGCCCCGAATGCCGGGACAACAACTATAAGAACGCTCAAGAGACCGACGGCATGACCCCCCTCGATGAATACCATCAGCGCCAGATCGCCGAAGCCATTGCCCGTGCCGAACGGCGCACCGATGCCGAACTGGTGACGGTGCTGGCCCGCCGGGCCGACGACTATGCCTACTGGCCGTTGTTCTGGGCCGCCGTGCTGGCGCTGGCCGTGCCGGCCCTGTTGCACTGGCTGCTGGGTTGGCCCGGAGTGCGTGGCTTGCTGGTGGCCAATGTGCTGCTGTTCGTCGGCTTGTGCCTGCTGTTGCGCAGCCCACGCCTGGCCGGCTGCCTGATCCCCCGGGCCCTGCGCCGCTGGCGTGCTTCGCGCCTGGCCCGCCAGCAGTTTCGCGAACAGAACCTGCAGCGCACTACTGGTGCCACGGGTGTACTGATCTTCGTCAGCGAGGCAGAGCGGCATGTGGAGATCCTTGTCGACCGCGGTATCGAGCGCCATCTGGATGCCACCGCCCGCGCGGCCATCGTCGCCCGCCTTGCCGAACAGGTACGCCAGGGCCGCACCTTGCAGGGGTTTGTCGAGTGCATCGAGGCGTGCGGCGAACTGCTCAGCGAACATGTGCCGCCTACCCATGCACGTAACGAGTTGCCCAACCGGTTGGTGATTCTCGATTGAGTCGGCGTCCGGTGCCTTGCACCGCGTTGGATTCTTCGCGGCTAAAGCCGCTTGTATGGTGATACTCGAAGGGGTGGTGGGACGAAAAAGCCGAATCTGACTGTTCACAGCAGTACAGACCGTGGGAGAACTCGCCCCACCCCTT
>NZ_NEJU01000034.1:0-27975 GCF_002113295.1 Pseudomonas sp. B10(2017) | reverse complement strand
AACTCAGCAGTGAAACGATGCATCGCCGATGGTAGTGTGGGGTTTCCCCATGTGAGAGTAGGTCATCGTCAAGATTCATTTCGCAAAACCCCTATCTGCGCATGCAGGTAGGGGTTTTGTCTTTCTGGCCTACCAATCCCAGGCCTGCACACCCCCCTCTGTGGGAGCGGGTTCACCCGCGAACACCGGCAAAGCCGGTGCCATCCACCGCGTCGCCCGCTTCGCGGCTAAAGCCGCTCCCACAGGGACGGCGCAAGGCCGCTTACAGGGTTCCTCCGATGCCTTCCAATCGGTTGATGGCACTGCGCCATGCTCTCCGTATGGTACCTACGTGATATCGTTTCCCCTCATCCCCAGCGTCAGCCAGAGGCCTCCCGATGCCCAATACCACTCACCTCCACTCCGGCTTCATGATCGTCCACGGCAACCGCCTCGACGACCTGCGCAGCCTGGTGGTGAGCTGGATGCGTCGCTATCCCCTGGCACCCCTGGAAAACGAAATCGCTCTGGTCCAAAGCAATGGCATTGCCCAATGGCTCAAACTGGCGCTTGCCGAAGACCCTCAGGACGACGACCAGGGCGGTTGTGGCATCGCCGCCGCCATCGACGTGCAATTACCGGGCAGCTTCATGTGGCAGTTGTACCGCAGCGTGCTGGGCCGTGACGAAATTCCCGAAGTCTCCCTGCTCGACAAGGCACCGCTGACCTGGCGTCTGATGCGCCTGCTCCCGGCCTTGATCGAACGCCCGCATTTCGAGCCGTTGCGACGCTTCCTCACCGACGACAGCGACCTGCGCAAGCGCTATCAGCTCGCCGAGCGCCTGGCCGACCTGTACGACCAATATCAGGTATACCGAGCCGACTGGCTCAAGGACTGGGCCGCTGGCGAGCACATCCTCAACACCGCCCGCGGTGAACGCAAGGCACTGCCCCCGGGCAACCGCTGGCAGGCCGAGTTGTGGCGCGCATTGCTGGAGGACGTTGGCGAGCAGGGCATGGCGCAGAGCCGTGCCGGCGTACATCAACGCTTCATCGAACGGATCAACAGCCTGGGGCAGGCGCCTGCCGGTCTGCCGGCCCGGGTGATCGTATTCGGTATCTCCTCGCTGCCAGCCCAGGCCCTCGAAGCACTGGCCGGCCTGGCGCGCTTCAGCCAGGTGCTGCTGTGCGTGCACAACCCTTGCCGCCACCACTGGGCCGATATCGTTGCCGACAAGGACCTGCTGCGCCACCAGTACAAGCGCCAGCAACGCAAGCAGGGTATGCCCTTGCAACTGGACGACCAGTCGCTGCACCAGCACGCCCACCCTTTGCTGGCCGCCTGGGGCAAACAGGGCCGCGACTACATCAACCTGCTCGACAGCTACGATGACCCCGGCAGTTATCAGGGTGTGTTCAGCGACGGTCGCATCGACCTGTTCAGCGACGGCTCGCCTACCACGCTGCTAAACCAGTTGCAGGACGACATCCTCGAACTGCGTCCGCTCGCCGAAACCCGCGAGCGGTGGCATCCAGTCGACCCAGCCAAGGACCGCTCGATCCGCTTTCACATCGCCCACAGCCCGCAACGCGAAGTGGAGATCCTCCACGACCAGCTACTGGCCCGTTTCAGCGCCGACCCAACCCTGCGCCCGCGTGACGTGATCGTCATGTTGCCGGCCATCGATACCTATGCACCGCACATCCGCGCCGTATTCGGCCAGTTGCAGCGCAACGATCCGCGGTACATCCCGTTCACCCTGACCGACCAGGGCCAGCGTGGTCGCGAACCCTTGCTGATTGCCCTCGAACACCTGCTCAAGCTGCCGGACAGCCGCTTCGCGGTCAGCGAAGTGCTCGACCTGCTGGATGTGCCGGCAGTCCGCGCCCGTTTCGGCATACGCGAAAATGACCTGCCCACGCTGCACCGCTGGATCGAGGGGGCCGGCATCCGCTGGGGCCTCAATGCCGAGCAGCGGGCCAGCCTCGGCTTGCCCGCCGGGCTGGAACAGAACAGCTGGCGGTTCGGCCTGAGGCGCATGCTGTTGGGTTATGCCGTAGGCGTGGGTGAGGCCTGTGATGGCATCGAACCCTACGATGAAATCGGTGGTCTTGATGCGGCACTGATCGGCCCGCTGGTCGCCTTGCTGGACGCCCTCGAAGTGGCCAGCAACGCTTTGTCCGAGCCTGCCACTGTCAGCCAGTGGGGCGAGCGCCTGCATGCCTTGCTGCAAGTATTTTTCCTGGCCGAGGGCGAGCACGATGAGTTCCTGCTGATGCAGTTGCAGGATCTGCGTGATAGCTGGCTCGAAGTGTGCGAGGCCGTCGGCCTGCAAGACCCATTGCCGTTGACCGTGGTGCGCGAAGCCTGGCTGTCGGGCCTCGATCAGGGCAAGTTGTCCCAACGCTTCCTCGCCGGCTCGGTGAATTTCTGCACCCTCATGCCGATGCGCGCCATCCCGTTCCGGGTGGTCTGTCTGCTGGGCATGAACGATGGCGATTACCCCCGCGCCCAACAGCCGCTCGACTTCGACCTGATGGCCAGCGACTACCGTCCCGGTGACCGCTCGCGCCGTGAGGATGATCGCTATCTGCTGCTAGAGGCGCTGTTGTCGGCCCGCGACCAGCTATATGTCAGCTGGGTCGGGCGCAGCATTCGCGACAACAGTGAACGCCCGGCCTCGGTACTGATCGGCCAGTTGCGCGATCACCTTGGAGCCGGCTGGCAGCTGGCAGGCGCGGAGCCGGGGCAGCCAGCACAACCAGGTGAGCAACTGCTGCACGCACTGACCCAGGAGCACCCGCTGCAACCGTTCAGCCCACGCTACTTCCAGAAGGGGAGCCCACTGTTCAGCTTTGCCCACGAATGGCAACTGCTGCACCAGCAGGGCCAGGAAGACGAGCAGGCTGACCCCGGCCTGCCGCCATACCATGACGATGAGGCCTTGAGCCTGACCCAGCTGAATGACTTCCTGCGCCACCCGGTGCGGCACTTCTTCAGCCAGCGTCTGAAGGTGTACTTCGAAGCGCTGGAAGCACCGACCCCGGACGAGGAACCCTTCGTCCTTGACACCCTGCAACGCTACGGCGCCAGTGAAAGCCTGCTGGGTGCAGCGCTGGCCGAGCCGGACAATGCCGAACAGGCCCTGCAGGCACAGGCCCGACGCTTGCAGGCCTGTGGCGTGCTGCCGCTGGCCGGCTTTGGCGAACTGCTGCAGCGCGAGCTGATCGAGCCCCTGCCAGACTTGCTGCAACGCCACCGCCAGCTATTACAGCGCTGGTCGCAGCTGGTCGAGGGGGCATTGCCAGTGCATTTCGAGCACGGCCGGCACCGCCTCGAAGGCTGGCTGGGGCGGGTGTTCCAGGCGGATGACCAGAGCCTGCTCAGCATCACCACCGTACCCAATACCATCAGTGCCGGGCGCAACGCCCTGAAGTGGCACCGCCTGATCGCGCCCTGGGTCACGCACCTGGCGGCCTGCGCGGCGGGCTACCCCTATAACAGTGCGCTGGTGGCCAGCGACCTGACCCTGCTGCTTGCGCCACTGCCGCAAGCGCAGGCGGCGCAATTGCTGGGCGACCTGCTGGTAGCCCGTCAGGCGGCGATGAATGCGCCGTTGCCGGTCGCGGCCAAGACCGCGTTTGCCTGGCTGGCCCAGGACGATAGCGACAAAGCCCTGGCTGCTGCTGCACGCGCCTACGAAGGCGACGAGCGCACCAGCTTCGGCGAGCGCAGTGAAAGCGTCGCCCTGGCCCGGCAGTTCCGTGACTTTGCCGCGCTCACCGCTGATGAAACCTTCGAAGGCTGGTGCGAAGCCTTGTACCGCCCATTGTTCAACGCCCCGTGGCAGACCCTGGGCAACCCGGAGAAAGGCGCATGACCCAGGACCGTCCCCTGGCACTGAGTTTCCCCCTGCATGGCAGCCAGCTGATCGAGGCCAGCGCCGGCACGGGCAAGACCTTCACCATTTCGGCGCTGTACCTGCGCCTGATCCTCGGTCACGGTGGCGAGCAGGGCTTCGACCGCGAGTTGCTGCCACCGCAAATCCTCGTGGTGACTTTCACCGACGCCGCCACCAAAGAGCTGCGCGAACGTATCCGCGCCCGCCTGGCCGAAGCTGCGCGGTTCTTCCGTGGCGAGCTGGTAGCGGCCGACCCGCTGCTGCACCAGCTGCGTGACGACTACCCGGAAGAAGCCTGGCCACGCTGTGCCGGGCGCCTGGAAATCGCCGTGCAGTGGATGGACGAAGCTGCGGTATCGACCATCCACGGCTGGTGCCAGCGCATGCTGCGCGAACATGCCTTCGACAGCGGCAGCCTGTTCACCCAGACCTTGGAAACCGACCATAGCGAACTGCTGGGTCAAGTCATGCGCGACTACTGGCGGCGCTTCTGCTACGGCATGCAAGGCGACGCGCTGGCCTGGGTGCGTGGCCACTGGGGTAGCCCCGACGCCTTGCTGCCGCGGATCCGCCCACTGTTCGGCCGCGTGCGCGCCCAGCAGGACGGGCCAGAGCCGGCGGCACTGATCCAGGCATCGCTGCAGCAGCGTGGCGAGCAGTTGGCCCGGCTCAAGGCGCCTTGGGCGCAATGGGCCGAGGAATTGCGCCAGATCTGCCGTGATGCACTGGCCGCCAAACAGGTCGATGGCCGCAAGATGCAGGCCCGTTACTTCGAGCCCTGGTTCGACAAGCTCTGCGCCTGGGCCGCAGACGCACAACTGGTGGAGCTCGACCTGGGCACCGGCTTTACCCGCCTGACCCCGGCGGGCATGGCCGAAGCCTGGAAGGGCGAGCCACCCGAGCACCCGGCCCTCAATGCCATGCAGAGCTTGCAGCAACAGTTGCAGGCCCTGGACAGCCCGGATGCCCCATTGCTCGAGCATGCCGCCAACTGGGTATCGGCACGCTTCGAAGTGGAGAAGCGCCGGCGTGCGGAAATGGGTTTCGACGACATGCTCCTGCGCCTGCAGCACGCCCTGGCCAGCGAGGCCGGCGAGCGCCTGGCCAGCCTGATCCGCGAACAGTTCCCGGTGGCGTTGATCGACGAGTTCCAGGACACCGACCCGGTGCAGTACGGCATCTTCGAGCGCATCTACCAGATCAGCGAAAACCGGCGCGAAACCGGCTTGTTCATGATTGGTGACCCCAAGCAGGCGATCTATGCCTTCCGTGGCGCCGACATCTACACCTACCTCGCCGCCCGTCGTGCCACGAGTGGCCGTCTGCACAGCCTGGACACCAACTACCGCTCCAGCAAGGCCATGGTCGCGGCGGTCAACCACGTGTTCCTCCAGGCCGAGGCGCGTGCGGCAGGGCGTGGCGCGTTCCTGTTCCGCGAGGCCGATGACAACCCTTTGCCGTTCATCGAGGTCCGCGCCAAAGGCCGTGGCGAGCAACTGTTGATCGACGGTGAAACCTGTGCAGCCCTGCAGTGCTGGCATCTGGAAAGCGAAGAGCCTGTCTCCGCCAGCGTGTATCGCCAGCAGCTGGCAGCCAGCTGCGCCAGCCATATCGTCGCCTTGCTCAATGGTGGGCAGCAGGGCACGGCTGGTTTCCAGAGTGCCGAGGGCGAACTGCGCCCGTGTCTGCCATCGGACATCGCCATCCTGGTGCGCGATGGCCATGAAGCGCAGATGGTCCGCACCGAGCTTGCCGCGCGCGAGGTGCGTAGTGTGTACCTGTCCGACAAGGACTCGGTATTCGCCGCCCAGGAAGCCCACGACCTGTTGGCCTGGCTAAAGGCCTGCGCCGAACCCGACTCGGAGCGCCTGCTCAAGGCTGCCCTGGCCAGCCTTACCCTTGATCTGTCTCTGGCTGCGCTGGACCGCCTGAGTCAGGACGAGCGGGTCTGGGAAGACTGGGTCATGCGTTTTCGCCGTTACCGCGACACCTGGCAGCGCCAGGGCGTGCTGCCGATGCTGCGGCACCTGCTGCATGACTTCCAGCTGCCGCGCACACTGATCCGCCGCAGCGATGGCGAGCGGGTGCTGACCAACCTGTTGCATCTGGCCGAGCTGCTGCAACAGGCCGCTGGCGAACTGGACGGCGAACAGGCACTGATCCGACACCTGGCCGAGCACCTGGCCAGTTCCGGCCAGGCCGGTGAAGAGCAGATCCTGCGCCTGGAGAGCGATGAGCAGTTGGTGAAAGTGGTGACCATCCACAAGTCCAAGGGCCTGGAATACCCCTTGGTCTACCTGCCGTTCATCTGCACCAGCAAACCGGTGGACGGTAGCCGCCTGCCGCTGGCCTGGCATGATAGCCAGGGCAACGCCCATCTCACCCTCACCCCAGACCAGGAACAGATCGAACGCGCCGACGACGAGCGACTGGCCGAAGACCTGCGCCTGCTCTACGTGGCCCTGACCCGCGCCCAGCATGCCTGCTGGCTGGGTGTCGCCGACCTCAAGCGGGGCAACCAGAAGAGCTCGCACCTGCATCGTTCGGCGTTCGGTTACCTGCTGGGTGGTGGCCTCGCCTTGCCGGGCTCGTCGCAACTGACGGACTGGTTGCAGGCCTTGGCCAAGACCTGCCCGCACATCTCTTGCCCAGGCCTGCCGTTGGCAGATGAACAGATGTATCGCATGCCGCACACCGAGCATGAGCTGCTGCCTGCCCGCAAGCCGCGTCGCGCAGCGGGCGCCGAGCATTGGTGGATTGCCTCGTACAGCGCCCTGCGCGTCGGCGACCAGACCCTCGGTGCCGACAGCTCCCAAGCCCAGCAGTTACTGGATGATGAAGTGGTCGATACCCAGGTGCTGCGCGAGGTCCCGGCCGACAGTGGCGATATTCACCGCTTCCCGCGCGGGCCCAACCCCGGCACCTTCCTGCATGGCTTGCTGGAATGGGCGGGCCGCGAGGGCTTCAGCCAGGTCAGCGGCAATGCACGGCTGATCGAGCGAACCGTTGGCCAGCGCTGCAACCGTCGCGACTGGACCGGCTGGATTCCCACCCTGACGCTTTGGCTGCAGCGCCTGCTGGGCGAAGCGCTGCCGTTGCCGGGCAACGACCTCGGCGTGACGCTAGGGCAGTTGTGCCACTATCAGATCGAAATGGAGTTCTGGTTCGCCAGCCACCAGGTCGATGCCGAACAACTCGACCGCCTGGTGGTACGCCACACCCACCCCGGCCTGGCACGCCCGGCGGCGCAGCCGACCGTGCTCAATGGCATGTTCAAAGGCTTCATCGACCTGGCCTTCGAACTGGACGGGCGTTACTACGTGACCGACTACAAGTCCAACTGGCTGGGCCCGGATATCCAGGCCTACGATGCCCTGGCCATGGAAAAGGCCATCCTCGAACATCGCTACGACCTGCAATACGTACTGTACCTGCTGGCCCTGCACCGCCAGTTGCGCGCCCGCCTGCCGGACTACGACTACGACCGCCATGTCGGCGGCGCCCTGTTCATCTTCCTGCGAGGCGCCAGCAGCGGCGGCCACGGCGTTTATCACACCAAGCCACCGCGCGAGCTGATCGAAAGCCTCGATGCGCTGTTCCGCGGCGAGCATCCGCCGGTACAGCAGGACCTGTTTGCCGGAGCCGTGATATGAGCCGAAGCCTCGTCGACTTGTTGCCCACCCCGCTGCACGCCGAGCACCTGCTCGCCTTGGCGCCACAGCATGACAGCGGCGACCTCCTGCAACTGCTCGACCGCTGGGTAGAGCGGGGCTGGCTGCGTGCCCTGGACCGTGCGTTCGTATCATTCCTGGAGGAGCGAGCCCCCGGTAGCGACCCCCTGCTGTTGCTGGCCGCCGCCCTGGCCAGCCACCAACTGGGCCACGGCCATGTCTGCCTCGACCTGCAGCAAACCCTGGCCGAGCCCGATTTTGCCCTGTCGTTGCCGCCTGAAGGCGACGCCTTGACCGGCCCCTTGCTGTTGCCCTCGCAGTTGCTGGCCAACCTTGACCTGCACGCCTGGCGTCAGCGCATTGCCGCCAGCTCGCTGGTGGCCGCAGGGGATTCCCCGGGCCAGCAGGCGCGGCCTCTGGTGCTAAGCGGCGAGCGTCTGTATTTGCGCCGTTACTGGAGTTACGAGCGGCGCATCGACCATATCCTGCGCCAGCGCCTGACCCAGGCCGAAGCGCCTCCGGCCGACCTGCCTGGCCGTTTGGCGCAACTGTTCGACGGTGGTGCGCCGGCTGGCCAGGTGGACTGGCAGAAGCTTGCCTGTGCCCTGGCCACCCGCGCCGGCTTCAGCATCATCACCGGCGGCCCTGGCACGGGTAAGACCACTACCGTGGTGCGCCTGCTGGCCTTGCTGCAGGCGCCGGCGGTGGAGCAGGGCAGGCCGCTGCGCATTCGCCTGGCCGCGCCGACCGGCAAGGCGGCCGCGCGTCTGACCGAATCCATTGGCCAGCAGGTCGAGCGCCTGCAGGTCAGCGCCGAGGTGCGCGGGCATATCCCCACCGAGGTCAGCACCGTGCACCGCCTGCTCGGCAGCCGCCCTGGTTCGCGGCACTTCCGCCACCATGCCGGCAACCCGCTGCCGTTGGACGTGCTGGTGGTCGACGAAGCGTCGATGATCGACCTGGAAATGATGGCCAACCTGCTCGATGCCCTGCCGCCACGGGCGCGCCTGGTACTGCTGGGCGACAAGGACCAGCTGGCCTCGGTCGAGGCCGGTGCGGTACTGGGTGACCTGTGCCGGGATGCCGAGGAGGGCTGTTACTCGCCGGCGACCGAGGCATGGCTGGAGCAGGTCGGTGGTGAGTCGCTGGCGGGCAGTGGCCTCAAGGCCGGCGATGAGCAACGCAACCCGCTGGCCCAGCAGGTGGTGATGTTGCGCTTCTCGCGGCGTTTCGGCGAAGGCAGTGGCATCGGCCAGCTGGCCCGGCTGGTCAACCGCCAGGACGCCCATGCGGCGCGCAGCCTGTTGGCTGCGCCGCCACCCGATGTGCACAGCCTGGCCCTGAAGCACGAACAGGACCGCGCCTTCGACCGCCTGCTGCTCGACGGCCTCAACCGCGGCAGCGATGGCCCGCAGGGCTACCGCAGCTACCTGCGCACCCTTGGCCGCTTCCGCCCGGCACTCGGCACCGCCGTCGACGACCCCGCGTGGGAGCAATGGGCGGGCAAAGTGCTGCACAGCTTCGAGGACTTCCAGCTGCTGTGCGCGGTACGCCGGGGCGCCTGGGGTGTTGAAGGCCTCAATGAGCGGGTAGCGCGGGTGCTGCACAATGCCGGTCTGATCGACAGCCAGCAGCCCTGGTACGAAGGGCGCCCGGTGCTGGTAACACGCAACGACTACGGCCTGGGCCTGATGAACGGCGATATCGGCATTGCCCTGCGCCTGCCGGACGAGCACGGCGAACCCCTGTTGCGCGTGGCCTTCCCGCGTAACGACGGCAGCGGCGGCGTGCGCTTCGTCCTGCCCAGCCGGCTGAACGAAGTGGAAACGGTATTCGCCATGACCGTACACAAGTCCCAGGGCTCGGAGTTCGGCCACACCGCGCTGGTGCTGCCGGATGCGCTCAACCCGGTGCTGACCAAGGAGCTGGTATACACCGGCATCACCCGCGCCAAGCACTGCTTCAGCCTGGTCGAGCCCCGCCAGGGTATTTTCGAAGAAGCGGTGGCGCGCAAGGTGCGGCGTATTTCCGGGTTGATGCTGGAGCAGGTGTAGGACCGGGAAGCCCTATCGCCGGCAAGCCAGCTCCCACAGGTACAGCGCAGCTCTCAAGGGTTGTGGAGTTCCCCGTGGGAGCTGGCTTGCCGGCGATGAGGGCATCAGTCCCCGTGCGTAAAGCAGCTCGTACCTACATTGATGCGGCCATGTGCTATCGTTGCGCCGATATCGGAAAGGGCCTCAAGAGATTTTCCACATGAAAGTGGCCGCAAGGCGAGTGACGAGCTGTGTGCTTTCGCTATTGCTGGCCGCCCTGTTCCTTTCCGCAGGCCCGGCCCAGGCAGACCCCGCCATAACTGCCGCCCAGGCGCAGCAGCGTGCCAAGGCCGTCACCCAGGTGGTGCTGGGCATCTTCAGCTATGCCCGCTGGCCTGTGGAACCCTCACCGTTGCGCCTGTGCCTGGTCGGCCCTACCGAGTACGCCGATGACCTGATCAAAGGCCATGTGCAGGAGTCCGGCCGACCGCTGCAGGTGCGGCGGCTACTGGCAGACGATAGTCAGGTCGCCCAGGTCTGCGACGCCATCTACATCGGCAAGCTCGACCAGGGCAAGCGCGACCGGTTGTTCGAGCGCGTCAGTGGCCACCCAGTGCTGAGCATCAGCGAGGCAGACGACCCGTGCACGGTCGGTAGCCTGTTCTGCTTGCGGGTCAGCGACCAGCAGGTAGCCTTTGAAGTCAACCTCGACTCGGTGGCACGCTCCGGCGTGCGCATTCACCCTAGCGTGCTGCAATTGTCGCGGCGCCGGGCGGTGCAACCATGAAACCAACCCGCAAGCGCGCCGCGCGCCCGACCCTGCGCTCGGTGCTCGGCCGTGGCCACCTCAGCGTCGCCTTGCTCGCCGTTGGCCTGGCCGGCATATCCCTGACCCTGCTGGGCGTGCTTGCCCTGCGCGTCTATGCCAATGACAACCTGCACCTGATCGCCCGCTCGATCAGCTACACCGTGGAAGCGGCGGTGGTGTTTGACGACAGCGCTGCGGCCAATGAATCGCTGGCGCTGATTGCCAGTACCGAGGAAGTGGCTGAAGCCAAGGTCTTCAACAACGAAGGTGAGCAGTTGGCGCATTGGCAGCGCAGCGATACCGGCGTGCTCGCGCGGCTGGAGGCGCAGGTGGCCACCGCCCTGCTGGATGAGCCGATCAACCTGCCGATCACGCACCAGCAACAGCAAGTCGGGCGCATCGAACTGGTTGGCCAAGGGCGTAGCCTGTTGCTGTTTCTGTTCAGCGGGCTGGCCGGCATCCTGTTCTGCACGGTGCTCAGCGCCCTGGCTGCCCAATACCTGTCGCGGCGTCTGCTCAGCGATATCGTCCGCCCGCTGCGTGGCCTGGCCAGTGTTGCCCACGCCGCCCGCCGCGAGCGCAGTTTCGACCGGCGCGTGCCGGAGGCGCCGATTGCCGAGCTCAACGAACTGGGCAATGACTTCAACGCCCTGCTGGACGAACTGGAGGTATGGCACAGCCACCTGCAGAACGAAAACCAGACCCTGGCCCACCAGGCCAGCCACGACAGCCTGACCGGCCTGCCCAACCGTGCCTTCTTCGAGGGGCGCCTGAGCCGTAGCGTGCGCAATGCCGAACGGCAGCAGGATCACCTGGCGTTGCTGTTCCTCGACAGCGACCACTTCAAACAGATCAACGACACCCTCGGCCATGCGGTGGGCGACGAAGTGCTGATAAGCGTGGCCGACCGCGTGCGTGCCCAACTGCGCGAGCACGACCTTGTGGCGCGCCTGGGTGGCGATGAGTTCGCCGTGCTGCTGACGCCTTTGCATTCGCGCCTGGACGCCGAGCACATTGCCGAGAAGATCATTGCCAGCATGAAGTTGCCGGTGCAGCTGGACAGCGGCCGCAGTATCGCCACTTCGTTGAGTGTTGGTATTGCCTATTACCCGGATGACGGCGCCGACCCCGCCAGCCTTCTGAATGCCGCCGATGCGGCGATGTACCAGGCCAAGCGCAAACGCCGTGGCCATTGGCAAGTGGCGCAGACGGAGCGGTCCGCCAGCGAAATCAAGAACAGGAGTTGAACCCGTGATACAGGCTTTGCGTTTCCCTCTTTGGGCCTTGTTGCTTGCCGTGCTGGCGCTGCCCGGCTGCCAGAGCGCTCCGCCCAAAGGCCTGACCGCCGAACAGATTGCCGTGCTCAAGCGCGAAGGCTTTACCCCGACCGACGAAGGCTGGGCCTACGATTTGTCCGGCAAGGTGCTGTTCGGCAGCGACCTGGACAGCCTCAACAGCCAGAGCCAGGCGATTGTCGAGCGTATTGGCAAGGCGCTGCTTGGCGTTGGTATCCAGGGCGTGCGGGTGGATGGGCATGCCGACGCGTCCGGCAAGGCGGCGTATAACCAGCAACTCTCCGAGCGCCGCGCGCAGAGCGTGGCCAAGGCGCTGGTCGGGGTAGGCATGCAGGCGCAGAACATCCAGAGCCGTGGGTTGGGCAGTAGTCAACCGGTGGCGGACAACCGCACCAGTGCCGGGCGTACCGAGAACCGGCGGGTGTCCATCGTGGTGGCTTCCTACTGACCACCGCCTCACGGGCCAGCAAATCCGTATGTAGGGGCGGGCTTGCCCGCGAGCAGGCAACGCGGTGCCTGGCACCGGCTGCGCCGGTGTTCGCCGGCAAGCCGGCTCCCACAGGTACGCACCTGTCTTGAATCCAGCACAGAACCTGTGTGCGGGCAAGCCCGCGAAGCAGGCGACTCGGTGTCTGGCACCGGCTGTGCCGGTGATCACCGGCAAGCCAGCTCCCAAAGGTACGCACCTATCTTGAACCCAGCACAGAACCTGTGGGAGCGGGCAAGCCCGCGAAGCAGGCGACTCGGTATCTGGCACCGGCTGCGCCGGTGTTCGCCGGCAAGCCGGCTCCCACAGGTCCAGCACCTGTCTTGAATCCAGCACAGTGCGTGTGGGAGCGGGCAAGCCCGCGAAGCAGGCGACTCGGTGACTGGCACCGGCTGCGCCGGTGATCGCCGGCAAGCCGGCTCCCACAGGTACAGCACCTGTCCTGAATCCAGCGCAGACGTTGTGGGAGCTGGCTTGCCTGCGATCGAGGGCGCAGCCCTCGCCAGGGCCATCTGCCTGTAAGAATTTTCCGAACCTGAAGGCAATTGCTTCAGTTCACCTCACATGGCGAATTATCCTACATGCCAGTCAGAAGCCGCCACATAGGCGGGAAAGTCCTCCTGAGATAACGTCCTTGGGTCGCCTTTCCAGGTGACCGGGCTTGAGACACCCGGACTACATGTGTTGGCACCGCTTCATGGCGGTCGTGCGCGGGCAGGCTTTGGCCTGGCCGGTATTCATGTGTCCCGGGTCTCAAACCGTGCACGACTGCCACCCAAATCCTTGAGACGAAGAGGGCGGCAGTTCCTGGTCCGTTCAAGGGAGCTCCATCATGAAAAAGCTCGTACCTGATCCACCCGCCTCAGCCCTTCTCCAACTCGACCCCCCCAATCTCCTACTTCTAGATCCTCCGGGTATCGAAGAATGTGATCAACTGCTCCGCGCCCTGATCCTGACAGTGGATCACACCACTACCGTACTAATCGATAGCGATCCTGGGCTTATGCAGGATGCTATGGGCATGAATATTCGCCTTCTGTGTCGAGCGATCCACGCCCTGACTGACCACACTAGCACCCGCAGCAAGGAGCAATGATATGAGCGATGATCCAAGGAAATCCTCGACCGCGGGCATAGAAACCTTTGACCTGTTCCGCTTGCAGCCAAACGTTCCCTTCAATCATGCCTTCACGCAGTTATCTGTGTTGCTTGGCTGTATTCGTCACCTCACGACAGAGGCAGAGATGGAGAATGACCGGATTGCAGGTAGTGCTGCACGAATTCTCAGTGAGATGGCAAAAGCGTTGATTGATGATATGGAGCTAGGAATGTCCAGAATATTGAGTTGAAGGGGCTAGGGCCGCACTGCGGCCCTTTTTAAATTTTACCCTCAATTTAAGAAGGTTCCGTGCGCGCTATGAGGATTTAAAGTCATTTTCTCGGTTGATCTTGAAGTTGTTGGGAGTGATAAGTGAAATTTCTGGCTCAAAGAGAGCAGCCAAGATAAAGGGTTCGCACAGTTCCGCTAATTTTTGCAGCGTACTATGGGTATATTTCAGCGCGTCAAGAGTGTGAGTTTTCTAAAGCATTCGCCTTCGGCTTACCTACGATCACTAGATGTTAGAGGCTAGTGCTCATGGATGGCAAACAGTGACCGCCAAGGAAACGGCAGGATGACGCCCTTTGAAAGTATTTATCCAGTGTGATTTCACACTGAAATGATTGCGAGACTGTCGAGAAAAAGGTAGTTAGAACTATGATAAATTATTTAGGTCGATTTCACTGAAACCGCCTTTTGCCACACTCATAGCATGGAGCGAAGCCACTCTCGACAGTCATTAAAGAAGCAGTTGTAGTCTGAAATAAACGCTGAAAGCTTTATTGCGTAAAATTGCGACTCATTTTCTAAGTCGGCTCGCTCAAGATTCAATGCCAAAACCAGCGGTTCGTTCTCACCTATCCTTGCTAAATCGGACTGGATAAAAGAGTGCTTAAAGGTATTGGATAGGTCATTTAGCAGCTTAATAAAATTAAGGTGTCGCTCAAATAGACCGTCTGGACCATGGTAGTTGTGTTTGAATATGAGCCCGATAGTATCAATTCTGACTCTTGACGGAATCTCACCCCCGTCCCGCAGCTGATGCATACACCAAACAAGTGCTACAAGCTCATCGGCCACCCTTCGCATCCCGGACACTGCGTACTCTGTAGAAAATCGATGCTTGTTAAAGACATCTTTCATGCTGTCTTCAATACTTCCGGTTCTTGCAGCGCACCAATTCTCATAGCTTATTATAATTTGTCGATTGGCCTCGTTTAGCCTAGAAATCATGTCCATCCACTTTAGCTGAAAGTTTCCATAAGGCGTATTTGCCGGAAGTGGCAGGAGCAATGAGACGTTCAGAGGCTCTTCCGGTTGCATGCCGATGTCAATCAGGATGTAGGACATGGTGAGACACTCTTATCGTATGGAGGATGTAGACAATGATCGTTGCTTAGTCTATACCATCGGGTGATATCTGAGTATCGATGCAAAAAATTTATCCTGCTGAGGGCATGTTTAGATGGAGAAAAAGGACGGGAAAGGGAGGAGGCAGAAGCATGGTGAAGTTACCATTCCCCGCGAGGAGTGGGTTTATGGTCATGCAACCGAGAAGGTATCATCGTTAACACTGCAGAAGGACTCGGTAACGGGAAAGATCAATATTTTTGAGATAGACCCTTCCACCATCAGGCGTCAGATCACCCATAAGCGGGAGGCTAAAGACGACAAAGTCCTCTATTCCGCTCCCGCAGACGACTTCTCTCTGTCGCTCACCAATTTTGAGGAAATGCGGCAACGCTTTGATTATCTTATGGCCGTGGATACGAATACTCTAGACATGGTGTATAAAGGGTACAAGGTCAGTGCTTGTTGCATCTATGTGGTAAAAGATCATTTGGAGTCGATCGTTACTGATCTACCTTTTCAGCATCATGCTACATTCTTGATTTTGAATCCCAATCATGAGGAAAAGAATGAACCTATAGGCTGGCACCTTGCTATTTCTCAAAGTATTGCCCCGTGGTTTCTACAGAGCTGTAGGATTGGGATGATAGTTGACAGTGAGCTGGGAAAGCATATTGATATTAATGCAGGAGTGGAGCCGTATTACGGAAGTTACCACCTTCCACAAAAGTTACGATTTATATATGCCTCTGATAGATCTGCCACTTATGCTAACAGCATGATTAAACAGTGCCATAGTTCTGCTAAAATGGTACTTGAGCACTTTGAGGGAGTTGGCATTGATTCTGTATTGCAGCGAAATCCTCTTAAGCTTGGCGACGCCCTGTGTTACAAAATAGTATCTTCACAACAACCGTGAACCAATTTGCGAGCAGGGTGCGTTTTCTCTCTGGCTTTCGTGTTCCGATTGAATCCGCATTCGGCTTGCTGAAGCTTAACCCAAAACCATTCTCCCTAAATTCTCACCACAATTGCCGCTGCCTCCGTGTTCGTGTCGGATTCTGTGGTCAGAACTGTGCGGTTCTGAGTTGACATAAAACCTCTGATTTGAGAGGAATTTGCAGTGGTGCTAATTATAAGTTTCGTGCAGAAGGTAATTAAGAGCCCTTTGATTTTTGAAGTGCTTTGAAAGGGCTCATAATTAATCCCACTTGCTGCAATACAGAGTGACAGAGGAAATTGCTTCGTATCTACCCTTGGAGCAGCTGTTTCTTCTGAGTCGAAAACTCCTCGTCAGTCAAAATGCCTCGCTCTTTCAGGGCTGCAAGCTTTTCAAGCTCATCCGCTACAGAAACATTATCTTGAGGTGGTGCTGCTACGGTATTGGAGCGAGCAATAGCTTTGATCGACTCTAAATGCCGTTCATTTTCGGCAGCTACCTGAGCTTCCCGTGCAGACTCCTTATTCAAGTCACTCACGATCAGAGCGATAATCAGCCCGAGTAAAGGCGAGGTAATGACGGACAGTAGAGTAAAACCCCAAAAGCTACGTCCCTTCGAGCTTGCCAGCATACCTACCCCAGCTGACAACACTAACCAGAAAACAATAATCATGAATCCCAAGATCATCTCTCCTTGGCTTCTACAGCCTACAGTGGAATACAGATAGTAGCACGATGCTATCAGTGTCAAAAGCTATCAATCGCCAAGGCTAATGGGCGAAGAACCTGAATCTTTATGTCAACGAAGCCTTGTCTTTACCTCCAAGGTATCGCTTCCCTTTCGACCACTCTCATTCGGCATCCCTTCACGGGAAAATGGGGTGTCACAAGTGGTGTTACGCGGCGTTGCTTTCAGCCCTTTTGCGGCAGGTAGGATGACACCCTTACTCCTTGACCATCATTCCTGAGCAAACCGCATCTCCCGGGTCTCACCCATCAACAGCGGCGCATTCGCCTCTGTCACCCCTCGGATGTAATCCCACAACAGCGTAATCCGCTTCAACTTCCTCAAATCCTCCCGACAATACATCCAGAACTGCCGTGTCACCTCGATCTCCTCCGGCAACACCGTCACCAGCCGTGGGTCCTGTGCCGCCAGGAAGCATGGCAGGATCGCCAGCCCACGCCCCTGCAACGCAGCCGTGTACTGCGCAATCACGCTGGTACTGCGCAAATGCGCGCTGGCGCTGGGGATCAGGTTGGCCAGGTACAGCAGCTCAGAACTGAAAGCCAGGTCGTCCACGTAGCTGATGAACGGGTGCCTGGCCAGGTCCGCGATCTGCTGGATCGGTGCGTGGCTGTCCAGGTAGTCCTGGGTCGCGTACAGCCGCAAGCGGTAGTCGCACAGCTTGCAGCACACATAAGGGCCGTGTTCCGGCCGCTCCAGGGCGATGACGATGTCCGCCTCGCGCTTGGACAGGCTGATGAAGTGCGGCAGCGGCAGGATATCCACCGAAATCGCCGGGTAGGCATCGACGAAGTGGCTTAGCTGCGGGGTGACGAAGAAGCTGCCGAAGCCTTCGGTGCAGCCCATGCGCACATGCCCCGACAACGCCACGCCCGAGCCGGACACCTGCTCGCAGGCCATGTGCAGCGTGCTCTCGATCGACTCGGCATAACCCAGCAGGCGCTGGCCCTCGGCGGTGAGGACAAAGCCGTTGGTCCGGGATTTCTCGAACAGCAAGGTGCCCAGGGCCCCCTCCAGCGAGCTGATGCGCCGCGACACCGTGGTGTAGTCCACGCTCAGGCGCTTGGCCGCGCTGCTGGCCTTGCGGGTACGCGCCACTTCCAGGAAGAACTTCAGGTCGTCCCAGTTGAGCGCGCTCAGGGATGTGAGGTCTTTTTGCATGATGATCCGGTTTTTTTGTGCGTTCTTGTTGGATGTTTGCACATCTATACTCGAAACAAGCCTCAGGACGCCACCTCGCGTTTGCACGGCGCTGGCGATCTCGTCCCGACAATAATTTCAAGGAGAACGCAGATGAACGCACCGCAGTCCCCTAACCAGACCAAAATCGAACAGGTCAAGCTGCTGATCGACGGCCAATGGGTCGAGTCCAGGACCACCGAATGGCGCGACATCGTCAACCCAGCCACCCAAGAGGTACTGGCGCGCGTACCGTTCGCCACCATCGAAGAAGTCGACGCGGCCGTGGCCGCTGCCCAACGTGCCTTCCAGACCTGGCGCAACACGCCGATCGGCGCGCGCATGCGCATCATGCTCAAGCTGCAGGCGCTGATCCGCGAACACACCAAACGCATCGCCCAGGTTCTCAGTGCCGAGCAGGGCAAGACCCTGGCCGACGCCGAAGGCGATATCTTCCGCGGCCTGGAAGTGGTCGAGCATGCCGCCTCCATCGGCACCCTGCAGATGGGCGAGTTCGCCGAGAACGTCGCCGGCGGCGTCGATACCTACACCCTGCGCCAGCCGATCGGTGTATGTGCCGGCATCACTCCGTTCAACTTCCCGGCGATGATCCCGCTGTGGATGTTCCCGATGGCCATCGTCTGCGGCAACACCTTCGTGCTCAAGCCGTCCGAGCAGGACCCGCTGTCGACCATGCTGCTGGTCGAGCTGGCGCTGGAAGCCGGCATACCGGCTGGCGTGCTCAACGTGGTGCACGGCGGCAAGCAAGTGGTGGATGCCATTTGCACCCACAAGGACATCAAGGCGATTTCTTTCGTCGGCTCTACCGAAGTGGGCACCCACGTGTACAACCTGGGCAGCCAGCACGGCAAGCGCGTGCAATCGATGATGGGCGCCAAGAACCACGCGGTGGTGCTGCCCGATGCCAACCGCACGCAAACCGTCAACGCGCTGGTCGGTGCTGCCTTTGGTGCAGCAGGCCAGCGCTGCATGGCCACTTCGGTGGCAGTGCTGGTGGGCAAGGCTCGCGAATGGCTGCCAGATATCAAGGAAGCGGCCAGCAAGCTGAAGGTCAATGCCGGTTGCGAGCCAGGCACCGATGTCGGCCCGGTGGTTTCCAAGCGCGCCAAGGAGCGTGTGCTGGGCCTGATCGAAAGTGGCATCAAGGAAGGCGCCAAGCTGGAGCTCGACGGCCGTGGCGTCCAGGTACCGGGCTACGAGCAAGGTAACTTCATTGGCCCGACCCTGTTCTCGGGCGTGAAGACCGACATGCAGGTTTACACCCAGGAAATCTTCGGTCCGGTGCTGGTGACCCTGGAGGTCGATACCCTCGATGAGGCCATCGCCCTGGTCAACGCCAACCCGTTCGGCAACGGCACCGGCCTGTTCACCCAGAGCGGCGCGGCAGCACGCAAGTTCCAGAGCGAAATCGACATCGGCCAGGTCGGCATCAATATCCCGATCCCGGTCCCGGTACCGTTCTTCAGCTTCACCGGTTCGCGTGGTTCCAAGCTCGGCGACCTCGGCCCGTACGGCAAGCAAGTGGTGCAGTTCTACACTCAGACCAAGACCGTCACCGCCCGCTGGTTCGATGACGACAGTGTCAACGACGGTGTGAACACCACCATCAGCCTGCGCTAAGGAGAGAGTCATGCGTATCGCATTCATCGGGCTTGGCAACATGGGCGCACCCATGGCCCGCAACCTGATCAAGGCCGGGCACCAACTGAACCTGTTCGACCTGAACAAGGCCGTGCTGGCCGAGCTGGCAGAACTGGGTGGGCAAATCAGCCCTTCGCCCAAGGACGCGGCGGCCAATAGCGAACTGGTGATCACCATGCTGCCGGCCGCTGCGCATGTGCGCAGCGTGTACCTGAGCGAGGATGGTGTGTTGGCGGGGATTCGCCCGGGCACCCCCACCGTGGATTGCAGCACCATCGACCCGCAGACTGCACGTGATGTGTCCAAGGCCGCAGCGGCCAAGGGCGTGGACATGGGCGATGCGCCAGTGTCCGGTGGCACTGGCGGCGCGGCGGCAGGCACCCTGACCTTCATGGTCGGTGCCAGCGCCGAGTTGTTCGCCACCCTCAAGCCGGTACTGGAGCAGATGGGCCGCAACATCGTGCACTGCGGTGAAGTCGGCACCGGGCAGATCGCCAAGATCTGCAACAACCTGCTGCTGGGTATCTCGATGATCGGCGTGTCCGAGGCTATGGCCCTGGGCAACGCGCTGGGCATCGATACCAAGGTGCTGGCGGGGATCATCAACAGTTCGACCGGGCGTTGCTGGAGCTCGGATACCTACAACCCGTGGCCGGGCATCATCGAGACTGCGCCCGCGTCGCGCGGGTACACCGGAGGGTTTGGCGCCGAGCTGATGCTCAAGGACCTGGGGCTGGCCACCGAGGCTGCACGCCAGGCGCATCAACCGGTGATCCTGGGGGCCGTGGCCCAGCAGCTGTACCAGGCCATGAGCCTGCGCGGCGAGGGTGGCAAGGACTTCTCGGCAATCGTCGAGGGTTACCGCAAGAAGGATTGACGAGCGAGGACTTCATCGCGGGCCAGGCGGCCTTCCCTCTGTAACTGCGCACCAGAGGGAAGGGCGTCTGATCCGCGATTTTTTTTGCCCGGATGCCGGGCTCGGATCAGCTTGTAGGAACAGCCTTGTGCTGCGAAGAGGCCTGATCCGGCCCGGCACATGTGTCGCCATGACTGGCCTCTTCGCAGCACAAGGCTGCTCCTACAGGGCTATGTGTGGTTTGTGGAATCAGGCAAAGACAAAGTACTTGCGCACGGTCTCGACCACTTCCCAGGTGCCTTTCATCCCTGGTTCGATCACGAACACATCACCCGCTTTAAGATGCTTCGGCTCTTCGCCTTCCGGGGTGATGATGCAGTAGCCATCGAGGAAGTGGCAGAACTCCCACTTCTCGTAATTGACCTCGAACTTGCCCGGGGTGCAGATCCAGGTGCCCATGATTTTGCTGCCATCGGCCGACAGGTAGGCGTTGAGGTTGACGGTGTGCGGATCGCCGCCGATGCGCTTCCACTTGGTGGCGTCCACGACCGGCGTCGGGCAGGTTTCGCGCAGGACGGTGATGAAATCGGACATGGCACAACTCCTGGTGACTGGCTGAATGACTCGTCACCATAGGGCCATTGGCCGAGCCGCAGTTGCCTGGGCTCGACGTCCAGCTGTCTGGTCGCGCTATGCCAGGCGGTTGACCTCGACGGTGATGTGCGCCAGTTCCTCGTGTACGCCCAACGCTTTGCGCACGCTGTCGGCGCTGAGTTCGGCCCGGGCGGCCAGGCCGAGAATGCAGGCGTACTGGTCCTTGCCCACGCGCCACACGTGCAGGTCGGTGATGCAGGTCGGCACCGGCAGTTGCGCAACCACCTCGCGGATTTCTTCCACGACCGGCGCGTCCATCTCTGCATCCAGCAGCACCCGCCCGGTATCGCGCAGCAGCCCGCGGGCCCACAACGCCACCAGCAGCGCACCGACCAGGCCCATGACCGGGTCGAGCCAGCCGGCGCCCCAGTACTTGCCTGCCAGCAGGGCGACGATAGCCAGCACCGAAGTCGCGGCGTCGGCCATAACGTGCAGGTAGGCCGAGCGCAGGTTCAGGTCGTGGTGGTGGTGGCCGTGGTCATGGTGATGGTCGTGGCCATGGTGGTGATGATCGTGATGGTGATGGTCGTCACGCAGCAGCCAGGCGCAGATCAGGTTGACGGCCAGGCCCACTGCGGCGATGAAGATCGCCTCGTCATAGTGGATCGGCCCCGGTGCCAGCAGGCGCTCCACCGACTGGAATGCCATCAGCCCGGCCACGCCCAGCAACAGAAGGGCGCTGGAGTAGCCGCCGAGAATCTCGATCTTCCAGGTGCCGAAGGCAAAGCGCCGGTCGCCGGCATAGCGCCGTGCGGCGGCGTAGGCCAGCAGCGACAGGCCCAGGGCCAGGGCGTGGGAGCTCATGTGCCAGCCGTCGGCCAGCAATGCCATGGAATTGAAGAACCATCCCCCGGTAATTTCCGCCACCATCATCACGGCTGTCAGCCACACGGCCAAGCGCGTCCTGCGCTCGGCGCCCAGGTTGCTGGTATGGAACTGGTGGCTGTGCTGCCAGCGGTCTGAGGTTTGTGTCGCCATGGTTTATCATGCTCCCGGAACATCGAGAAATATACTATACCCCAGTATACCTAGCATGGTGTGAAGCCCAATGGCACATACTCTGAAGAGCAAGAAGCAGCTGCTGACCCGCGTGCGCAAGATCAAAGGCCAGGCCGCCGCCCTGGAGACAGCGCTGGAGCAGGACAAGGACTGCCTGGCTATCCTGCAGCAGATCGCCGCCGTGCGCGGTGCGGTGAACGGGCTCATGGCCGAAGTGATGGAAGGGCATATCCGCGAACACCTGGTGGCGGACGGGCTGAGTGCCGAGGAGCGGCAGGATGAGGCGGACAAGGTGGCGACGTTGCTGCGGTCGTATCTCAAGTAGCAGACCGGCGGCACCGATACCCTAGGGGGGTAAAGTTCAAGGCGAACACGTTCTACGCCCACCAATACCGCACAAAGTGGAAGAACACCGGCGCGGCAAAGCACACCGAATCCATGCGGTCGAGCATACCGCCGTGGCCTTCGATCATGTGCCCCCAGTCCTTCACCCCACGGTCGCGCTTGATCGCCGACATCACCAGCCCGCCGAAGAAGCCCATGGCGTTCACCGCCAAAGCCATCAGCGCGGCCTGCCAGAAGGTGAACGGGGTGATCC
Organism: Pseudomonas sp. B10(2017); assembly: GCF_002113295.1. Classification (NCBI taxonomy): domain Bacteria; kingdom Pseudomonadati; phylum Pseudomonadota; class Gammaproteobacteria; order Pseudomonadales; family Pseudomonadaceae; genus Pseudomonas; species Pseudomonas sp. B10(2017). The sequence goes on along the minus strand of NZ_NEJU01000034.1, from coordinate 5,715 downwards.
AGCACAGCAGGGCGCCGATCAGGGTGGCCAGTGCCACTCCGCCGGCGAGGCCTTCGACGGTCTTGGATGGCGACAGGTTGGGCGCTACCTTGTGCTTGCCGAACAGCTTGCCGCACACGTACTGCAGCACGTCGCTGATCTGCACCACCAGGATCAGCCAGGCAATCAGCAGCAGGTTGCGGCCCTCGTAACCCGGGATGTCCAGGGTCATCAATGCCGGTACCGACGACACGCAGTACACCGCGATCATCAGCCCCCACTGCACCTTCGAGGCGCGCTCGAGAAAGCGCGTGGTGTCACCGCCGAAGCTGGCCAGGATCGGCAGTAACAGGAACAGGTACACCGGGATGAAGATGCTGAACAGCCCGTACCAGTCCATGGCGATCAGCACGTACTGCACCGGCAGCGCCACATAGAACGCCGCCACCAGCGCCGGGTAGTCGCTGCGCCGGGTCGGGGTGAGCGTCATGAACTCGCGCAAGGCATAGAACGATACGCCGTAGAACAGCACGATCACGCCGTACTTGCCGAACAGGAAGGCGATGCCGATCACCAGCACCATCACCCACCAGGCGTTGATGCGGGCGTTGAGGTTGTCGATCACCGCGTGCGGTGCCGGGCCGGCGCGCCATTTGAGCAGGCGGCCGATCACGCTGGCGAGCAGCAGCAGGGCGCCGATGCCGGCGAACAGGGAAAGGGTGTTGTCATCCATCTCAGGCATCCTTGGGGGCCAGGTTCAGCAGGGCTTGGCTGGCCCGCTCGAGAAAGGCTTGCTTGCTTTCATCCGCCTGCAGGTGCAGCGGCTCGCCAAAGCTCAATGTGCACAACAACGGCAATGGCAAGGCACGACCCTTGGGCATTACCCGGTTGAGGTTGGCGATCCATACCGGCACCAGTTCGACCTCTGGGTTGGCTGCTGCCAGGTGGTAGAGCCCGCTCCTGAACGGCATCAGCGGCTCGTCGCCGAGATTGCGAGTGCCCTCCGGGAAGAAGATCAGCGAGTCGCCCTGGGCCACGGCTTCGAGGATCGGTTGCAGCGGGCTGCCCTGGCCGGCGCTGTGTTGTCGGTTGATCAGCACTCCATTGAAGACCTTGCGGATGAGAAAGTCGCGAATACCCGGCTTGGCCCAGTAGTCGGCGCCGGCTACCGGACGGGTACGCTTGCGCAGCGGTTGCGGCAGCGAGGCCCACAGCAGTACGAAGTCGCCATGGCTGCTGTGGTTGGCGAAATACAGGCGCTGCACCGGCAGCGGCGTGCAGCCCAGCCACAGGGCGCGGGCGCCGGTGATCAGGCGGGCGGCGGAAGTGATGAGGTAGGCGGTCAGGTTGGCGAGCATGGATCGGTAGTCATCCCTTCAAAGGCAGTGTCAGCAGGGCAGCCAGGGCCAGCGTTAGCTGCAGGCCCAGGCAAACTGCCTGACGGCGCAACAGGGCCAGGGCGGCCTGACTGCGGGCAGGCCAGGCGCGGGAGTCGGCGGCCTGCGGTTTGAGATTCAGCTCGTACAAGGCTCGGTCTAGGGCCAAGGTGTCCGCCGCCAGGTCGCGGCTGGCGGCGAGATGGGCGAACAGTTGGGCATCGATGGCCACACGGATGGCCCAGTACTTGTGCAGCACGCCCAGTACCAGCAGCGCAATGCACAGCAGGCTGGCCAGCGGTAGTAGTCGCACACCCAGCAAGGGTGCCAGGCCGTAGGCCAGGGCCAGCAGGGTGAGGCCGTCCGACAGGCGTTCCAGTTGTTTGCCACGGCCCAGCAGGCTGGCCACCACGTACAGCGTCATGGTTGTGTCCCTAGCTGTTGCAAGGCCTGGCGGTGTGCGCTGCGCAGGACCACGCCGGGGCGGGCCTTGCGGATCAGCGCCTCGGCCTGGCGAGCATCGGTGCAGCGGCCCGTGAGCACCAGCCAGGCGGCCACGGCGCTGGCACTGCGCGAATAGCCCAGGGCGCAACAGACCAGCACCGGGCCTTGGGAGCGCAGGCGTTCGATGGCGATGGCGGCCTGGTGCAGCAATGGGCTTTCCGGGGCGATCAGGTCCAGGGTAGGAAAACATGCGTAGCCAATGGCGGCCGCGACCTGTGCAGGAGCGGCGCTGTTCTGAACATGACACGGTAGCTCAGCGCACAAATCGACCACCCCAGCGAACTGCGCGCCATGCCCTGGAACGCGCCCAAGGTACACGCCATCACACACTTCATCGGCCTGCGGGTGCCGCCAGGTCCACAACCGCGAGTTGACCCACGCCCCAATCAGGTACGGTGCCAGCAGCCAGCTGGCTGCATTCGACAAGCGCCCATCGGCGCCTTTCTGAAACCCGCCTGCGCCGAGCACGCCATAGTTCAGCACCACCAAAGCCAGCGACACGGCCGGCCAGGTCAACCACAGCCAGGCGCCGCCCAGCGTAACGGCAGGCACTGCGCACAGCAGCCCACCCACTGTATAGAACAACGCCAACCGCCAGCGCTTGGCATCCCGCGCAAGGTGCACCTGCTGCCAGGGCAGTTGCCCCCGATATGGCCACAACCAGACGCAGACGAACCCCACCAATGCCCCTGTCGGCACATCGATGAAATGGTGCTGCCAGGTGGTCAGCACCGACACCCCGATCAGTGCCATCCAGCCGTGCATCAGCCAACGCCAGGGCTGGCGCTGCACGTGCCGGGCAAACATCGTCCATATGATCACCAGCAGGGCAATATGCAGCGAAGGCGCCTGGTTGAACGGCTTGTCGAAGCCCATCAGCACATCGAACATCCAGCCGAACACCCCGCCCAGTTCGGGCCGCTCGAAGGTGAAGCGCAGCGGCCAGAACAGGAAGCAGCTGACGCTGATCAGCTGCGCGCAGAGCAGCGCCAGCGCGTGCCGGTCCATTTCCTGGCGCGTGCGCGGCAGCAGGAAGGACAAGCCGTAGAGCAGGTCGATCGACCAGTACGGGATGATCGTCCACGGCCACAGCGGCATGCGGCTTTCCCAGCCGAACACCAGGCTGCCGACATCGCTGCGCCCGGCCGTGTAGTTGTTCGCCAGCCCGTAGCTGAGGAAAAACAGCGGCCCCAGCAGCAGAAGCCAGAATACGCCCCGACGGATCAGCCCGGGTTCGCGTGATGGGCTCATTCAGCGCACCCGTTGTGCCAGGCTGACGCTGAAAATGCCCCATTCATCGATGCGCTGGGCCAGCTTGCGGAACCCCGCCGCTTCTACCAGCTGGTCCATTTCGGCCTGGCTGCGGCGGCGCATCACCCAGGCCTCGCCGCCGCGGTGGCTGGTGAGGGCGCGGGCGATCATTTCCAGTTGCGGGTGCCACGGCTGGCCGGTGTAGACCAGGTAACCGCCATCTTCCAGCGCATCGGCCAGGCCGGCCAGCGAGTTGCCTACCAACTGGTTGCTGGCGAACAGTTCGTACAGGCCGGAGACCACGGCCAGGGTCGGCGGTTGTTCCAAGGTGGCCAGGCTCTTGCGGTCGAAGGCATCGCCCTGGACGAAGCGGGCGATGTCGGCCAGGCCCTTTTCGGCAATCAGTGCGCTGCCTTGCTGCACGTTCAGGTCGCTGTAGTCGCGCAGCAGGATCGAGTCCGGCAGCTGTTCGAGTTCCTGCAGGGCCTCGAGGATGTAGCGGCCATGGCCGGCGGCGATATCGACGATGTGCACCGGCCGCTGCTGTTCGCGCAGGCGGGCGATGGCCAGGCGCAGCAGTTCCTCTACGTGCAGCTTGCGTTGGCGGATGCCGCGCCAGCCGATCGCGCCAAGGTAGTTCTGGTCGACCAGGCGGCCGAGCTTGCCTTTGCCGGTCGGCCGGTTGCGATACACGTAGTCCAGGGTACTGCCCGAATCGAAACCGGTATCGAAACCCAGCTTCACACCTTCGGACAGCCCCTTGCCCAAGCGCAGCCCGGCGCGGGTAGCGCGCCAGTAAAGGTCGCGGGGCGAGTTGCGCGGCAGCGGTGCGGCCAGGCTTTCGGCCTCGGCGCAGCTGGCGCCGGTCCTGTCGGCATCGAGCAGCGACGGCAGGGAGGCGGGGCTGGCGAAGCAATGTTCGACGAACCGCTCGATACGCCGCAAGGCATGGGCTCGATCACGCTCGCCAAGGGTGTCGTGGAAGAAGCCTGGCAGGATGTGCATTTCCTTGCGCGTACTGCCCAGGCGTTCGAAGAAGCGTTCCTGCGGCTGGCGTTCGACCACGAAGTCGGCACCGGACACCAACAGTTGGGTCGGCAGCTGGATGGCCTGGGCATCCGCCACCACCCGGTCGGCGGCTTCGTACAGGCCGAGCAGCATGGTTACCGAAATCGGCCGGCTGATCAGCGGGTCGGCCACATATGACATGACCCGTTCGGGGTCGTGGGTGAGCAGGCGAGGCTTTACGTAGCTGTTGACGAAGAAGTTGCCGCGCAGGCCCTTCAGCAGTTTCAGGCCGGGGCGGGCGAACGGCACGTACAGTTTGACCTTGAACGCTGGCGAGGCCAGCACCAGGCAGCGCACCTTCGGCGCGTAGTCGTGGGCCCAGGTGGCGACCAGCACGGCCCCGACGCTCTGCGCCAGCACCACCAGGTCCTGTTCGGCAATGCCGTGGTGGGCCTGGATGTGCTCGATGAAGGTCTGCACATCGCGCACGCTGGTGGCGAACCCCGGGCTGTCGCCGCGCGCGCCCGGCGACTGGCCGTGGCCCCGGGCATCCCAGGCGAAGAAATCGTAGCCCGGCATGTCCAGCTCATCGGCCAGGTGGGCCATGCGCCCGCCGTGTTCGTGGCCGCGGTGGAACATCACCACGGCCCGGCGTGGCTGGTATTGGTTACGGGTGGCAGGCCAGTGACGGTAGTGCAGCTCGACGCCGTCATGGGTGGAGAAGTGCAGTGCTTGCGCTTGGCGCATGGTCGACATCCTTTTACGACGGCAGTGGGCTCAGCGGGCTTCGGCCAGCCCCTGACGAACCCGGTTGTAGAGGGTATAGAGCGAGAGTGCGAGGATGACCAGCAACAAGCCGTTGATCCAGGCGCCGTTCAGCAGGCCAAATGCGACACCGGTACCTAGCACGCCGAAGGCGAAGGCCCGGTCGCTCTTGCCCATTGGGCCGTCGTAACGCCGTGAGGCGCCGGCCAGCGGGCCCATGACACCGGCGTATTCGCTGAAAGTGGCGCTGAGCACCACGAGTACGACCAAGGTTGGCGACACACCGGCCAGCAGGGCGAAGGGCAGGTACAGCCCGGCATCGGCGATCACGTCGCACAGTTCGTTGAGGTACGCGCCCAGGGTAGATTGCTGGCCGAACTCCCGGGCGAGCATGCCGTCAACCGCGTTCAGTGCCATGCGCAGCAGCATCCAGACCGGCACCAGAATGAACAGCCAGGTGAGATGGGGCAGGGCAGCCAGCAGCAGGCCCAGCAGGATTGACAGCAGGGCGGCGGCAATGGTGACCTGGTTGGCGGTGACTCCGCGGTCATAGAGGCGCTGGACAGCAGGACGGAGCATGGCCTGGAAGCGCGGTTTGAGCTGGTAGATCGATGCCACTGGAAGGTCCTTTTCGGTGGGTCGTTACGGCGCCATTGTGTGTGAGCCTTCTTCGCGGGTAAACCCGCTCCCACAGCTATAGCTATAGCGTCCATCCGAGAGATACTACACATCCTGGACTGCCCCCAAGAAGTTGGACACCAATCCAACCCTTGGGGGATCTATGGGTAAATACACAGAGCAGTTCAAGCTCACGGCTATCACCGCTTACCTA
>NZ_NEJU01000033.1:0-30273 GCF_002113295.1 Pseudomonas sp. B10(2017) | reverse complement strand
TCATCCAACTGTTCGGGCTCTCGCCAAAGTGGAACGGTGAATGGCAGCTTGTGCTCCCACACGTGCTCAAGGCACCTCTGGCATTCAGCTTGCCATTCACCGCTCTCACTTCAGATTCTAATCCCCTCTCAAGACACAAGCTGGCTTGCCAGCGATGAGGCCAGTGCAGGCAACACAGCTCAACTCAACCAGGCTTAACCCACCTGCTCAACCCAGTCATTGAGGTTGTAGTAGTTGGTCACCCGGGCAATCTTCCCGCAATGGATATAGAAGAACGCCCCCGCCGGCAGTACATAGGTCTGCCCGTTGGCCGCCGGCAACCCTTCGTCATCGGCCAGATATTCCCCATGCACGGTGAACTCGGCTGCCGCGCGGCTGCCGTCGGCGTTCTGCATCACTACGATATCGGCCAGGCGCTCGCGGTAGCAGCGGTTCATCTTGTCCATGAACGCTGCAAACCGCGCCTTGCCCATCTGCCGCTTGCCCTGGTTGATGTCGTGGATCACATCCTCGCTGAGCAGAGCGAGAAAGGCCGGCATGTCGCCAGCGTTGAAGGCGGCGTAGTAAGCATTTACCAGTTCGGTAGCGGTCATGGAACAATACCTGTCGTGGAGGGAAAAGGCGGGTCGTTGCTCCGGATGATAGGGTTTCCCCTCAAGCCCGGCTTAGCCGAGCGCGTCATCCACATCGACAAAACGACCGCCAAGCATGGAAATACGCCTGTTGCACGGCGCCGCTATCGCGCCTTACATCGATGACCTCGCTCGCCTGCGCCTTACCGTGTTCCGCGAGTTTCCCTACCTTTATGACGGCACCCCGGAGTACGAGGCCGACTACCTGGCCACCTATGCCCGCTCCGGGCGCAGCCTGGTGGTGCTGGCGCTGGACGACGGCAAGGTCGTTGGCGCCTCCACCGGCCTGCCGCTGGTCGATGTCGCCCCCGAGTTCCAGCAGCCGTTCCTGGCCCAGGGGCGCGACCCGGCCAGCGTGTACTACTTCGGTGAGTCGGTGGTACTGCCCGAGTACCGTGGCCAGGGCTTGGGGGTGCGCTTTTTCATCGAGCGCGAGTCCTACGCGCACAAGCTGGCCGAGTTCGACTACTGCGCGTTCTGCGCGGTAGAGCGGCCAGGTGTGCATCCACGGCGCCCCGCGGACTACAAGCCATTGCATGGCTTCTGGCGTAACCGCGGCTTCCTGCACGACCCGTCGCTGCGCACCAGCTACGCCTGGCGCGACCTGGACGAGCAGGAAAGCTCCGATAAGCTGATGTCGTTCTGGCTCAAGGAATTGCCGATATGATCCGCCTGGCGGCCTGCCAGTACGCCATCGAGCTGCATGAAACCTGGGAGGCCTATGCCGACCACCTGCAAGGCCTGTGCGCCGAAGCAGTGGAGGCGGGGGCCCGCCTGCTGCTGTTGCCGGAGTACGCCGGGCTGGTGCTCAGCGGGCAGCTGAGTGTCGAGCAGCGAGGTGACCTGAAGGCCTCCATCGCCGGCATCCAGCCGCTGATCGAACCCTGGAAAGCCCTGTGCGAGAGCCTTGCCCGGCGCTGGGGTATCTACCTGCAACCGGGTAGCGTACCGGTGCTGGACAGCGACGGGCGCTACCGCAACCGTGCCTGGCTGTTCGGCCCCAAGGGTGTGCTGGGTTTCCAGGACAAGCTGATGATGACCCGCTTCGAGCGCGAGCAGTGGGACATCGCGGCGGGGCAGGGGCTGCAGGTGTTCGACACCGAACTGGGGCGCCTGGGCATCCTGATCTGTTATGACAATGAATTCCCGATGCTGGCGCGACGCCTGGCCGAGGGTGGTGCCGACCTGATCCTGGCGCCGAGCTGTACCGACACCGAGGCGGGTTACCACCGGGTGCGTATCGGTGCCCAGGCGCGGGCGCTGGAGAACCAGATCGCGGTGTTGCAGAGCCCTACGGTCGGGCTGGCGCCCTGGTCGCCGGCGCTGGACGAGAATATCGGCCGTGCAGGGTTGTTCGTGCCACCGGATCATGGAATGCCGGGGGATGGGGTGGTGGCCTTGAGTGAAGAATCGAGCCCTGCCAACAGTCAGTGGCTGGTCTGTGAGGTGGACCTTGAGGAAGTACGGCGGGTGAGGCGGGAAGGGCAGGTGTTTACCCGCAGGGACTGGCCGGAGCAGTTTGACAGAGTCCTGTGAAAACAGCGGCGGCCTCTTCGCGGGCTTGCCCGCTCCCACAGGTACAGCGCAAGCCCGAGGGCTACGCGTTACCTGTGGGAGCGGGCAAGCCCGCGAAGAGGCCGCCGCCGTTACATCAGGCTTACTTCACTTCGACTGCCAGGCTCTGGGCAATCTTGCTCTGCCACAGGGCAGGGCCAGTGATGTGTACCGACTCACCGTTGCTGTCCACGGCGACGGTCACCGGCATGTCCTTGACCTCGAACTCGTAGATTGCTTCCATGCCCAGCTCGGCGAAGGCCAGGACCTTCGACTTGCGGATGGCCTGGGCTACCAGGTAGGCAGCGCCGCCGACGGCCATCAGGTACACGGCCTTGTTGTCCTTGATCGCTTCGATGGCGGCAGGGCCGCGCTCGGACTTGCCGATCATGCCCAGCAGGCCGGTCTGCTCGAGGATCTGGCGGGTGAACTTGTCCATGCGGGTGGCGGTGGTCGGGCCGGCAGGGCCTACCACTTCGTCACCGACCGGGTCGACCGGACCTACGTAGTAGATGAAGCGGCCCTTCAGGTCCACCGGCAGCTCTTCGCCACGGTTGAGCATTTCGACCATGCGCTTGTGCGCGGCGTCGCGGCCGGTCAGCATCTTGCCGTTGAGCAGGATGGTTTCGCCCGGCTTCCAGCTGGCGACTTCTTCCGGGGTGATGGCGTCGAGGTTGACGCGACGGGCGCTCGGGCCGGCTTCCCAGACGATTTCCGGGTAGGCGTCCAGCGACGGCGCTTCCAGTTCGGCCGGGCCGGAGCCATCGAGCACGAAGTGGGCGTGGCGGGTAGCGGCGCAGTTGGGGATCATGCACACCGGCAGCGAAGCGGCGTGAGTCGGGTAGTCCATGATCTTGACGTCGAGCACGGTGGTCAGGCCACCCAGGCCCTGGGCGCCAATGCCCAGCTGGTTGACCTTCTCGAACAGCTCCAGGCGGATTTCTTCCAGGCGGTTCTGCGGGCCACGGGCCTTCAGTTCGTGGATGTCGATGGACTCCATCAACACTTCCTTGGCCATCACGGCGGCCTTTTCGGCGGTACCGCCGATGCCGATGCCGAGCATGCCAGGCGGGCACCAGCCAGCGCCCATGGTCGGTACGGTCTTCAGTACCCAGTCGACGATCGAGTCGGACGGGTTGAGCATGGCCATCTTCGACTTGTTCTCCGAGCCGCCGCCCTTGGCTGCGACATCGACCTCGACCTTGTCGCCGGGGACGATGGAGTAGTGGATCACTGCCGGAGTGTTGTCCTTGGTGTTCTTGCGGGCACCGGCCGGGTCGGCCAGGATCGAAGCGCGCAGCACGTTTTCAGGCAGGTTGTAGGCGCGACGCACACCTTCGTTGATCATGTCGTCGACGCTCATGGTGGCGCCGTCCCAGCGCACGTCCATGCCCACGCGGATGAACACGGTGACGATACCGGTGTCCTGGCAGATTGGGCGATGGCCGGTGGCGCACATGCGCGAGTTGATCAGGATCTGGGCGATGGAATCGCGTGCAGCAGGCGACTCTTCACGCAGATAGGCCTCGTGCATGGCCTGGATGAAATCGACGGGGTGGTAGTACGAGATGAATTGCAGGGCGTCGGCGACGCTCTGAATCAGGTCGTCTTGCTTGATCACGGTCATGCAGCGCGCTCCTCTTAAAGACGGGAACATTCATTACGGCGCTCGACGGTGCCGACCAGCGTGTCGAAGCGCCTTGCAAGGCGCCGGCAGGTCGGGCCGACGGAAAAAGGCGCGGCAGTATAGCGCGCATCCGTGCCGGGCACACCTGCGGCCGGTCTGGGACCATGGTCGGCAGCTGGCAGGCATTGTTCTTGCTGACTTGTTGTTGAGATAGGATGCTTGGAAGGGGCTGCCCTGCAGCCCATTCGCCGGCAAGCCAGCTCCCACACCATTGCACCAGGCCTGAAGCTTGCACATTACCTGTGGGAGTTGGCTTGCCGGCGAATGGGCCGCAAAGCGCCCAGAAACTCAAGAGCTGGAAGAGATAGCTGAAAATGCCCGAACTTTGCGTGGGCGAGCGCCGCTGGGCGGTGCCGACCGGCAGCAACCTGCTCGATGCCTTGAACGAGGCCGGGCTGAATGTTCCCTACAGTTGCCGCGCCGGCAGTTGCCATGCCTGCCTGGTGCACTGTCTGGGCGGGCAACCGCTGGACGCCATGCCCGAGGCCCTGGCGCAGGACAAGCATGCCCAGGGCTGGCGCCTGGCCTGCCAGTGCCGGGTAGTCGAGGACCTGCGCGTCGCGCTGTTCGACCCGCAGCAGGATGGCGTGCCAGCGCAGGTCTGTGCCCTGGACTGGTTCGGCGATGTGCTGCGCGTGCGGCTACGCCCCGAACGGGCAATACGTTACCAGGCGGGGCAACATGTGGTGCTGTGGAATGGCGCGCTGGCGCGGCCTTACTCCTTGGCCAGCCTGCCGGGAGAAGATGATTTTCTCGAGTTTCATATCGACTGCCAGCGCCCCGGCGCCTTCTGTGACAAGGTCCGTGGCTTGCAGCTGGGTGATGTGCTGCGCCTGGGCGAACTCAGGGGTGGGGCCTTGCATTACGACCCGGACTGGCAGCAGCGGCCGCTGTGGTTGCTGGCGGCGGGGACCGGGTTGGCGCCGTTGTGGGGCATCTTGCGCGAGGCTCTGCGGCAGGGGCACCAAGGGGAAATCAGGGTCATGCATGTGGCGCGCGAAGGCGTTGGGCATTATCTGGCCGAGCCGTTGCGAGAGATGGCGAATGTGAATGTCGAGTTGGTACTGGCAGAGCAGCTGGATGAAGCGTTGGCCGGGTTGCGGCCGTCATCGCGGCAGACGGTGGCGCTGGTGTGCGGGGCGCCGGGGAGTGTCGAGCGGTTTGCCCGGCGGCTGTTCATTGCCGGGGTGCCGCGGGGGCAGGTGTTTGCTGATGTGTTTGTCGAGCATGCCTGAGGCATTTGTGTAGCCTGGGCTGGCCTCATCGCCGGCAAGCCAGCTCCCACAGGATTGCATCAGACCTGGGCCTGCGCGGTACCTGTGGGAGCTGGCTTGCCGGTGATTGGGCCGCAGAGCGGCCCCCCTCTGAAGCAGATCAACCGACCAGCGGATCACCGACATGCAGGATCTTCATCCCATTGGTGCCACCGATGGTGTGGTAGCTGTCACCCTTTGTCAGGATTACCCAGTCACCTTGCTCCACCAGGCCACGCTTGAGCAGTTCGTCGACCGCTGCCTGGCTCACCTTGTCGGCCGGCAGCGAGGCCGGGTCGAAGGCGATCGGGTACACGCCGCGGAACATCGAGGCGCGTGCCTGGGTGGCGCGGTGTGGCGACAGGGCGAAGATCGGCACGTGCGAACGCAGGCGCGACATGATCAGCGGGGTGTAGCCACTCTCGGTCAGGGCGATGATCGCCTTCACGCCCGGGAAGTGGTTGGCGGTGTACATGGCGGCAAGCGCGATGCTCTCGTCGCAGCGCTCGAAGGTGGTGTGCAGGCGGTGGCTGGACTTCTGGCTGGTCGGGTGCTTTTCGGCACCCAGGCAGATGCGGGCCATGGCCTGGACGGCTTCGATCGGGTAGGCACCGGCGGCACTCTCGGCCGACAGCATCACCGCGTCGGTGTTGTCCAGCACGGCGTTTGCCACGTCGGACACTTCGGCACGGGTCGGCATCGGGTTCTGGATCATCGACTCCATCATCTGGGTCGCCACGATCACCGCCTTGTTGTTGCGGCGGGCGTGCTGGATGATCTTCTTCTGGATGGCGATCAGTTCGGCGTCGCCGATTTCCACGCCCAGGTCGCCACGGGCGACCATGACGGCGTCGGAGGCCAGGATCAGCTTGTCGAGGGTTTCGTCGTCGGCCACCGCTTCGGCGCGTTCGATCTTGGCCACCAGCCAGGCGCTGCCGCCGGCTTCGTCACGCAGCTTGCGCGCGTATTCCATGTCGCTGGCGTCACGCGGGAAGGACACGGCCAGGTAGTCCAGGTCCATTTCCGCGGCCAGCTTGATGTCGGCCTTGTCTTTCTCGGTCAGAGCCGGTGCGGTCAGGCCGCCACCTTTACGGTTGATGCCTTTGTGGTCCGACAGCGGGCCACCGATGATCACCACGCAGTGCAGGGCATCTGCGGTGGCGGTTTCGACGCGCATCACCACGCGGCCATCGTCGAGCAGCAATTCGTCACCAACACCGCAGTCCTTGACCAGGTCGGGATAGTCGATACCGACGATGTCCTGGTTGCCTTCGGTCAGCGGGTGGGCGGTGGAGAAGGTGAACTTGTCACCGATCTTCAATTCGATGCGCTTGTTGGCGAACTTGGCGATGCGGATCTTCGGACCCTGCAGGTCGCCCAGCAGTGCAACATGGCGGCCGTTCTTGGCGGCGATGTCACGGATCAGGCGCGCGCGGGCCTTGTGCTCGTCCGGAGTGCCGTGGGAGAAGTTCAGGCGTGCCACGTCCAGGCCGGCGAGGATCAGCTGTTCGATCACTTCCGGCGAGTTGCTGGCGGGGCCAAGGGTGGCGACGATTTTGGTACGGCGGATGCTCATGCACAGACTCCTATAGTGAAGCGCAGCGAAAGGCTACTCCTGAATCTCGCTGTAGTCATTGTTCCGTTGCACTACCTGCAACCAAGGCAGGGTGGCATTTGAACGGGCAGGGTATCCTTGCAAAAGGGTGTGAAGATTTGCCGGCAAAGGCCGATACACTGGCATCAAAGGAGACCCCCATGCGAGCCCTGATCGTTTTAGCCCTGGCGGCCAGCGCCGTCGGCTGCACCCGCTGGTCCATGGACCACCACCTGAACAATGCCTACCGCGCCTACGACCGTGGCGATTGCGCACGGGTCATGCTCGAGCTGTCGCAGGTCGACCGCACCAGCCGTGCGCGACCGTTCATCCACCCCGAGGTGTCGCTGCTGCGCGGCCAGTGCCTCGAGCGCCAGGCCTTGTATGTGGATGCCGCGCAGACCTACCAGTACCTGATCCAGCAGTACCCGGGCAATGAATACGCCTATCGCGCCCAGGCACGCCTGCAGACCCTGGAGAAACTCGGCCATCTGCGCGGCGCCGAAGCCGCTGTGGCAAACCCGGTGACCGCCGCACCTTGGCGTTAACACCAAGGTGTGATTTATTTCACGGGATTTGCCGCGCGTGCTGCGCTAATCTGTAACTCAGCTGTTACAACAACCGCCAGTTCCACGTATTCCTGGCATCGGATACGGACTGCACTTGCGATCATGTTCAACAAGCGCCACATCGAACGCCATCAGCTGCCTTGTGTTCTCAAGGTGTTCAACCGCATTACCGGCCAGGCCATCGGCCAGCTGGGCAACGCCTCCGAAGACGGGCTGATGCTGATAAGCCAGCTACCTGTGCTGGTCGGGCCCGACTACGATCTGCAATTACGCCTGCCGCTGCTGGGTGGCGGGCATCAGTTCGTCAACCTTACCGCCAGCTGCCTGTGGTGCCGTGAAGACCAGACGCCCGGGCACTACGATTCGGGTTTCATGCTGCTGCAGGCGCCCCGCGAGTACGACGAATTCGTCCGCTCGTTGCGCGACTATTTCAGTTTCCACCCCGCCAACGCCTCTGTCTGAGCCTGCGGAGCCAAAGGGCCGAGCTCGCTGGAATCGCGCTAGAATCGGGTCGACCTCGATACAGGACGACCCCGTGACCTCCAGCATTTTCTGGCACGACTACGAAACCACCGGCATCAACCCGCGCTGCGACCGGCCGCTGCAGGTGGCCGGCGTGCGCACCGACTTCGACCTCAACGAAATCGACGAGCCGATCAGCCTCTATTGCCGTCCCTCCGACGATATCCTCCCGCACCCGGCCGCCTGCCTGGTGACCGGCATCACCCCGCAACTGCTGGCCGAGCAGGGCCTGTGCGAAGCCGAGTTCATGACCCGGGTGCACGCACAACTGGCGCACCCTGGAACCTGTGGCGCCGGCTACAACACCCTGCGCTTCGACGACGAAGTGACCCGCTACAGCCTGTACCGCAACTTTTTCGACCCTTATGCCCGAGAGTGGCAGGGCGGTAACAGCCGCTGGGACCTGATCGACATCGTACGCACGGCCTATGCATTGCGCCCGGACGGTATCGAGTGGCCGCAACAGGACGGGCGCACCAGCCTGCGCCTGGAGCTTCTGAGCAAGGCCAATGGCATCGACCATGGGCATGCCCACGAAGCGCTTTCCGACGTGCGGGCAACCATCGCCCTGGCCCGCCTGATCCGGCAGAAACAGCCCAAGTTGTATGACTGGCTGTTCCAGTTGCGCAGCAAGCATAAAGTGATGGAGCAGATCCGTTTGTTGCAGCCGCTGGTGCATATATCCGGGCGCTTCTCGGCGGCACGCAATTACCTTGGTGTCGTATTGCCATTGGCCTGGCACCCGCATAACCGCAATGCACTGATTGTGTGCGACCTGCATCAGGAAACCCTACCGTTAATACGGGAAAGTGCTGAAGTTCTACGCCAGCGTTTGTATACCCGCCATGAAGAACTGGCCGAAGGCGAATTACCCGTGCCGCTCAAACTGGTGCAGATCAATCGCTGCCCGGTGCTGGCGCCACTTTCGGTATTGCGCCCGGTCGATCAACAACGGTTGGGTCTGGACTTGACGTTGTTACAATTGCGCGGCGAAGAATTGGCCAGGCAACAGGCCCAATGGCAAGACAAACTGCAACACATCTACGGAAAGGAAGAATTCGCCCCGAGTGTAGACCCGGAACAACAATTGTATGACGGTTTTCTGAGGGACCGTGACCGCCGCTTATGCGAGCAAGTACGTGCACTGGAACCGGCGCAGTTGGGCCGTGGGCAGTGGATGTTCGATGACCCGCGCCTGCCTGAACTGTTGTTCCGATATCGGGCGCGAAACTTCCCGGAGACCCTGACCGGAGAAGAGCGGCAACGCTGGTTCAGCTTCTGCCAGCAGCGCCTGAGCGACCCGCATTGGGGCGCGCCGAACACGCTGGGCGACTTCGAACAGGCGCGGCAGCAGGCCTGGGAGGGCGCCGACGAGGCGGGGCGGCGTGTGTTGGAGGCGTGGCAGGTACATGCTCGGCAATTGCAGGCACAGTTTGCAATTGGCTGAGTGCTGACACAAAACGCGGACAAACAAAAACGCCGGCAATATGCCGGCGTTCTTGTTGCGATAAGCAGCAGGCGTATGCGGACAATCAGTCCAGCAGGGTCGCCCAGCTTTCAACCACATCGCCACCCCACTTGGCTTTCCATTCTTTCAGGGTTTTGTGGTTGCCGCCTTTGGTTTCGATCACTTCATTGTTGTGCGGGTTCTTGTATTGCTTGACCTTGCGCGCACGCTTGGTGGCGGTAGTCTTGACCGCACCACGTGGAGCCTTGCTCAGTTTCGACTCTGGGTCGAGCAGGGCAATCACGTCGCGCAGCGACTTGGAGTACTCGCCCATCAGTGTGCGCAGTTTGCCTTCGAACTCCAGTTCTTTCTTCAGCTTGTCATCCTGCGACAGGTTGGCCAGGCGGGCCTGAAGTTCCTTGATGGCTTCTTCGGTAGCGCGGTACTCGTTGATCAGGGACATGGAGTGTTCCTTAATGCGTGTTCAGAAATGTGTGGGGCAATAATAGACAGGCAATACTCGCAAGTAAACATATTGTTGGGCAATTAACTGTTAACTAACCTGTGACAACCATTCCTCTACGTGAACAAAAATTTACAATTAACCCTGCATTTCGTCATGTCTGTCAGGCAATGGCGGCGGTACATCTCGTCAGAAACACAGACCACGGCCGCTGCAATCAATACTGCGTTTTTCCTGTCGGGCCGCTAGAATGAGCGCCTTTGCGAAGTTCTGGAGTCTCATTCATGCGCACCTATCGTCTGGTGATCGCCTGCCCCGACCGTGTTGGCATCGTGGCGAAAGTCAGTAATTTCCTGGCCTTGTACAATGGCTGGATCAACGAAGCCAGCCACCACTCCGATGAGCAGAGCGGTTGGTTCTTCATGCGCCATGAAATCCGCGCCGAATCGCTGCCGTTCGGTATCGAAGCCTTCCGCGAGGCGTTTGCGCCGATCGCCGAAGAGTTCTCCATGACCTGGCGCATTACCGACTCGGCGCAGAAAAAGCGCGTGGTGCTGATGGCCAGCCGCGAGTCGCACTGCCTGGCCGACCTGCTGCACCGCTGGCACACCGATGAGCTGGACTGCGAGATCCCTTGCGTGATCTCCAACCACAACGACCTGCGCAGCATGGTCGAGTGGCACGGTATCCCGTTCTTCCATGTACCGGTCGACCCCAAGGACAAGGCCCCGGCCTTTGCCGAAGTATCGCGCCTGGTGCAGGAGCACGCCGCCGACGTGGTAGTGCTGGCCCGCTACATGCAGATCCTGCCGCCACAACTGTGCCAGGACTATGCTGAAAAGGTGATCAACATCCACCACAGCTTCCTGCCGTCGTTCGTCGGCGCCAAGCCGTATCACCAGGCCGCCCTGCGTGGTGTGAAGCTGATCGGTGCGACCTGCCACTACGTCACCGAAGAGCTGGACGCCGGCCCGATCATCGAGCAGGACGTGGTGCGTGTCAGCCATGCCGACAGCATCGACGACATGGTCCGCTTTGGCCGTGATGTGGAGAAGATGGTGTTGGCCCGTGGCCTGCGTTATCACCTGGAAGACCGGGTGCTGGTGCATGGCAACAAGACTGTAGTTTTTGATTGATGGCCTTGGGGCTGCCTTGCAGCCCATCGCCGGCAAGCCAGCTCCCACAGGGATTGCACATGGCTTGAGGTCGATGCGGTCGGTGTGGGAGCTGGCTTGCCGGCGAAAGGGGCGCGAAGCGCCCTCAGCAATCTGAGGTATAAGCCGATGGCCAAGCAGCGCAACCAACCCACCGCCTCACTCCCGCCCACCCTCGGTGAAGGCTGCCTGGCCCGCTACGACCCCGAAGCCCTGGCCGACACCGATGGCACCGATTTCCCCGGCGCCGCCGAACTTTGGCAGCAGCTCAACCCGCCTGACGCCGCCAGCGCTCCATCAGCGGGCGCGCCAGCAGGCACACGAACACCGGCCCACCCGCCAGCAGATAAAAGTAGTAAGTGACCGCCCGCCATATCAGGATCGCCGCAGCCGCAGTCGAACTGCCCACCAGTGGCGTCAGCAGGCTGGCCGAAGTCAGCTCGGCGGCACCGGCACCGCCAGGCAGCAAGCTGAACTGGCCGGCACTTAGCGACAGCATCTGTACCAGAAAGCTGGGGATCCACGCCAGGTCTACCCCCAATCCCCTCAATACCAGATACAACACGCTGTAGCGCAGGCCCCAGTGGGCACAGGTCAGGGTGAAAACCAGGGTCAGCGTACGCTTGGGCAGGCGCCAAGTCTGCGCCAGTGCGTCGATGAAGCGCAGCAGTTTGCGCGCCCAGCGCCGCTTGCGCTGGCGGCTCATGCCCAGGCGGCGCAGCAGCCTGCCGTTCACACGCATCACCGTGCGTCGGTAGCGAAGCAGGCCGATCACCAGGGTCAGTGCCGTGCACAGCAGCAACGCGCTGCCCAGCAACATGCTTTCCTGGCTGCGGCCCAGGCTGTGGAACAGTGCATAGCCGGCAATCGCCAGCATCGCGCAGAAAAAGAACACCAGGTCGTTCAGCTGGTCCATGGCAAACACCGCGCCGCTGCGCGCCGGGCCGATCCGGTCGCGTGCCAGCAGGGCCATCAGGGTCAAGGGGCCGCCGCTGCCGCCTGGGGTGGTACAGATGGCGAACTCGGTGGCCATCACCACACCCAGGCTGCGCAGGCGCCCAAGCCTTGCGCCTTGCTGGCCGAGCAGCAGGCGCAGGCGCATGGCGTTTATGACCCAGCACAGCAGGATCATGCCCAGCAGGGTCAGCATCAGGCTGGGGGCGAAGCGCTGCAGCCTCGGTAGCAGCTCGCTGCCACCGAGCAGGGCCGGCACCAGCACGGCGCCGAGCAGTGCCAGGGCCAGCCAGGCCAGGCGGCTCATGCGCTGGCCTGGCGGTCGAGCCAGGTGGACTTGGTCAGGGGCTCGCGCCCCTGCGCCAGTAGCGTGTGCAGGGTGTTCAGCCAATAGTCGCGGGACGCGCGATGGCGCATATCCACCGGATGCAGGCCCAGTCGCAGGGTCTGGGCGTCACGCCAGCGCCGGCATTGCCAGTCGCACAGCACCCGTGACAGGCCGCGGCGCCAAGCGCTGCGGGCGCTCCAGACCAGCCCCGGAGCCTTGATCGCGGTGAAGTCCGGTAAACGGTACAAGTGCTGTGGCGTGCTGGTGTAGCGCAGCGGCAGGCGGCGCAATGCCTGGCGGGTGCCTTCGCTCATCAGCCAGGCAGGTGCGACGAAGCCAGCCACCGGCCAGCCCTGCTGCGCGAACACGGCCAAGCCGTGCTCCAGGCGTTGCAGGGCCTGCTGCTGGTCGAGAGCGTAGAACTCGCCTTCATGGGTATAGATGCGGCGCATGAAGTACTCACCGGGCGTGCGCGGTGGCGGGCCGTTGTCGGCATGGTAGAAGCCGTGCAGGGCAAGCTCGTCACCCTGGGCCAGGCGCCGTTCGAGCAAGCGGCAGAAGGTGGGCGAGCGCTGCAGCGGGTTGCGGTGGTGGAAGTCCGGCACCACCAGCCAGGTCATGGGGATGCCGCCGATGGCGTCGACGGCCTGGACGAAGGGTTGATAGTCGGGCCAGGTCTCGGGCGCGACATCGTGCAGCACCAGCATCAGGCTGCGTGCTGCCGACAGTGGCTCAGCCATGGGCGCGGACCTGTGGCTGGTGGCCAAGCACGGCCTGGTAGTGCTGCAGCAGGCCGGCGACCACGTGGTCCCACGAATACTGCTGCTCGGCATGGCGTCGGGCCTGAGCCCCGAGCTTGCGTACGCCAGCCTCGAATGCCTCTTGCACGGCGGTCGCCATGGCCTGGCTATCGTTGGGGCGGCACAAGCGCCCGCACTGTTCGTTGACGATTTCGCCGAAAGCACCGGCGCGCACCGCCACCACCGGCGTGGCGCTGGCCATCGCTTCGAGAATGACCAGGCCGAAGGTTTCCTGGTCGCCGGCGTGCACCAGCAGGTCGGCGCTGGCCATCAGCCGGGCGACTTCTGGTGCCGGGCAGAAGTGATCGATCACACTGACGTTCTGCGGCACGTTGGCCGGCATGTTCGAGCCCACCAGCAGCAAGTGGTAGGGGGGGCCCAGGTGCCGCATGCACTCGAGCAGTACCGGCAGGTTCTTTTCCCGCGAGCCACGGCCGGCGTAGATCAGCAGGCGACTGGTGTCGGCAATGCCCAGTTCGGCACGCAGCTTCGGGTCGCGCTGGCTGGGGTGGAAGGTGGCCAGGTCGACGCCCAGGCGCTGCACGTGCACATCGCGCACCCCCAGGCGGCGCAACTTGTCGGCCATGACCTGGCTGGGGGCCAGGACCCGGTCGAAATTGCCGTACAGCTTGCTGACATAGGCCTCGACATTGGGGGTGAACCAGTTGCCCATGCGGTTGCTGACCAGCAGCGGCAGGTCGGAATGGTAGAAGCCGATCACCGGCACATCGAGCTTGCGCCGCGCTTCCAGCGCAGCCCAGGCGGTCAAGTAGGGGTCGCCGACTTCGATCAGGTCGGGCTTGAGCCTGCGCAGCACATTGCACCAGGGGGCCAGGCGCACCGGGAAGCGGTAGCCATTGCCGAACGGCAGCGGCGGTGCGGGCACCTGGTAGATGCCATCGGCGTGCTGGGCGCTGGCACCGGGTATCAGCAAGCTGTGGCGGACGCCCTGGATGGCGTCGAGGCGGTGGTGTTTGGCATCAAGATAGGTACGTACGCCGCCACTGGCGGGGGCGTAGAACATGGTGATGTCGGCGATGTGCACGATCAGCATCCCTCCGGGATCGTCTTCGGGTCTGTCATCCGGCGCTAACGGGCCGGCGATGACGCGCCTAAAGGTTGACCTATCAGAAGGATAGTTTGTTCGATCGGGGTTGGGTGGGGCGGGGAAGGCGGGGGAGCGGTACGGGCTTCTTCGCGGGCTTGCGCGCTCCCACAGGGATCACCACGCATTCAAGAGTGACGGAGATCCTGTGGGAGCGGGTTTGCCCGCGAAGCAGGCGACGCGGTTTGCGATCAGATGCGGAAGCTGCCCACCAGGTGCTTCAGGCGGCCGGCCTGCTGCTCCAGGTCAGAGCAGGCGCGCAGGGTAGCCTGCAGGTTTTCCACGCCCTCCTGGTTGAGCATGTTGATCTCGTTGATGTCCATGTTGATCGCCTCGACCACGGCAGTCTGCTCTTCGGTGGCGGTGGCCACCGACTGGTTCATGCCGTCGATCTCGCCGATGCGCACGGTAACGCTGTCCAGCCGCTCACCGGCCTGGTTGGCGATCTGCATGCTGTCCTGGCTGTGGCGCTGGCTCTGGTCCATGGTCTCGACCGATTCGCGCGCGCCGACCTGCAGTTCTTCGATCATGGTCTGCACCTGTTGCGCCGACTCCTGGGTGCGGTGCGCCAGGTTGCGTACTTCATCGGCGACAACCGCAAAACCACGCCCGGCTTCACCGGCGCGGGCCGCTTCGATGGCCGCGTTCAGCGCCAGCAGGTTGGTCTGCTGGGAAATGCTGGTGATCACCTCGAGGATCTGGCCGATATTGACGGTCTTGCTGTTCAGCGTCTCGATGTGCGCGCTGGAAGTGACGATCAGGTCGGACAGGCGGTTCATTGCCGCAATGTTGCGTTCCACCACCTGCTGCCCTTCTTCGGCCAGCAACCGCGCCGAACTGGCATGCTGCGAAGCCTGGGCGGCGTTGCCGGCAATTTCCTGGGCGGCGGCGCCCAGCTCGTTGATGGCGGCGGCCACGCTGTTGGTGCGGTTGGACTGTTCGTCGGAGTTGGTCATTGACGAGTTCGAGGCACTGATGACCCGCAGGGCTACTTCGTTGACCTGCTCGGTGGCCGAGGACACTTCGCGGATCGAGCTGTGGATACGCTCGACGAAACGGTTGAAGGCGCTGCCCAGGATGCCGAATTCGTCGTGGTTGTGGATAAGCAGGCGCTTGGTCAGGTCGCCCTCACCTTCGGCGATGTCTTCCATGGCGCGGGTCATGGTGTGCAGCGGCTGCATCAGCACACGGATCAGCAGGCCGAGCAGGCCGATGATGATCACCACCGCCACCAGCGTGGCGATCACCGCCGAGGTGCGGAAGGTGCTGAGCATCGAGAAGGCCTTGTCCTTGTCCACCGACAGGCCGATGTACCAGTTGGCCGACGGCAGGCCGGTGATCGGGGTGAAGGTCAGCAGGCGGGCCTGGCCTTCGCTCTGCACTTCGGTCAGCTCACCTGTCAGTTTCGGCGTGTGCTGCGGGAACAGGTCCGACAGTGACTTCATCACCAGGTCTTTGTCCGGGTGCACCAGGATCTTGCCTTGGTCGTTGACCAGGAAGGCATAGCCCATGCCGCCGAAGTTCAGCGAGTTGATGATCTGCACCAGGCCGTCCAGGGCCAGGTCGCCACCGACCACGCCGACACCGGCGGAAACCTTGCTGAGGATGCCGATGACCATCTTGTTGGTGGTCATGTCGATGTACGGCTCGGTCAGGGTTGCGCCAGCGGCGTTCATGCCGTCCTTGTACCAGGGACGGGTGCGTGGGTCGTAGCCGTCGGGCATTTTCGAGTCAGGGCGCACGCTGAAGCCACCGTCGACCTTGCCCAGGTAGACGGTGAGGAAGCTGGAAATCAGTGCATTCTGGCCCATCAGGGTTTCGGCGTTGGTCGGGTCCTGGGCTATGTTCTGTGCCAGGTTTTCCACCAGCTTGATACGGCCTTCGAACAGGTTGCGGATATTGGTCGAAGTGGAGGCGCCCATTTCAGCCAGATAGTTTTCGAGGTCCTCGCGGATCGCATTACGCTGGAGGTAATCGTTGTAGAGCGTGAAAAGGCTGAAGGCGAGTATCACGATCAGTGACGCTGCCAAAAGAATCTTGTGGCTGAAACGAAGGCTTTTGTTCATGGCGTAATCGGTTCCGCTAAGGTTTCATATCAGGCGTTTGCATGCGTGGAGTCGCAAAGCAGTGCAACATCCCGAAAAAGTCCCTTTTCGGTTGTTCCTCTCTATTAAGGCGAATATCACCCACAGGTATCGGCCGAATTACGCTAAAGCTTGAGCAGAGGATTAAGAGATGTCGGAATTTTCGACCATCGTTGTAGGTGCTGGTCCGGATGGCCAGCCGGTTGGGCAAGCCATGAGGCTGGCCAACCGCCATGGCCTGGTAGCGGGTGCAACGGGTACTGGCAAGACCGTCACCCTGCAGCATCTGGCGGAAGCGTTCAGTGATGCGGGGGTCGCGGTGTTCGCCGCCGATGTCAAAGGCGACCTTTGCGGCCTGGGCGCTGCTGGTGCGCCGCAGGGCAAGGTGGCCGAGCGCATCGCCGGCATGCCCTGGCTGGGGCACAGGCCCAGGGCTTACCCGGTGAGCCTGTGGGACATTGCCGGGCAGTCCGGTCACCCGCTGCGCACCACCCTCAGTGAAATGGGGCCGCTGCTGCTGGGCAACCTGCTGGAACTGACCGACAGCCAACAGGCGGCGCTGTATGCGGCGTTCAAGGTGGCCGACCGTGAAGGCCTGCTGCTGCTCGACCTCAAGGACCTCAAGGCGTTGCTCGCGCACCTGAAGGACAACCCGCAATTGCTGGGGGAAGACAGTGCGCTGATGACCACGGCCTCCACCCAGGCGCTGTTACGGCGGTTGGCGACCCTGGAACAGCAGGGCGCCGAGGCGTTGTTCGGTGAACCGGGGTTGCAGCTCGAGGACCTCCTGCGGCCAGACCCGGATGGCCGTGGGCGTATCCACCTGCTAGACGCCAGCCGCTTGGTTCACGATGCACCGAAGGTGTACGCGACCTTCCTGTTGTGGCTGCTGGCCGAGTTGTTCGAGCAGCTGCCCGAGCGCGGTGATGCCGACAAGCCGGTGCTGGCGTTGTTCTTCGATGAAGCACACTTGTTGTTCAACGATACGCCCAAGGCATTGCAGGATCGCCTGGAGCAGGTGGTGCGGCTGATTCGTTCCAAGGGTGTGGGGGTGTACTTCGTTACCCAGTCGCCGGGGGACTTGCCAGATGCGGTGCTGGCCCAGTTGGGCTTGCGCATTCAGCATGGCTTGCGGGCGTTCACTGCCAAGGAGCAGAAGTCGCTGCGGGCGGTGGCTGATGGCTTCCGCCCCAACCCGGCGTTCGACACCCTGGCGGTGCTGACTGAACTGGGCATTGGCGAGGCACTGGTAGGGACGCTGGAAGAGAAGGGCACGCCGGCGATGGTGCAGCGGGTACTGATTGCACCGCCGCAGTCGCGTATCGGGCCGTTGAGTGCGGCTGAGCGCAGTGCTCTGATTGCCAGTTCGCCGCTGGCGGGGCGTTACGACAAGCCGGTGGACCGTGAGTCGGCGTATGAGATGCTGACCCAGCGCAAGGGCGAGCCGGTGGAGCCCGTGCCGCAACCCAAGACGGATGAAGAGAGCTTTGCCGACAAGGCTGGTGAGTTCTTGCAGAGTGCGGCAGGGCAGGCGATCAAGTCGGCGGTGCGCCAGGCGGCCAACCAGTTGGGGCGGCAGTTGGTGCGAGGGTTGATGGGGTCGTTGCTGGGGGGCAAGAAAAGGTAGTTTGCCTGTACCGGCCCTATCGCCGGCAAGCCAGCTCCCACAGGTACTGCACAGGCCTTGCGGGCGGTGCAATACCTGTGGGAGCTGGCTTGCCGGCGATAGGGCCGGTACAGGAATGACACCTATGAAAAAGGCGCCCGTCAGGCGCCTTCTTCTTGTTGCGGTATCACTCAGCCAATGGCTTTGGACGCCAGCCAGAACAGGCCGGCCGCCAGGCCCATCGACGCAGGCAGGGTCAGTACCCAGGCCAGCAGGATGGTCTTCACGGTGCCGCCTTGCAAGCCGCTCTTGTTGGCGACCATGGTGCCGGCCACACCGGACGACAGCACGTGGGTGGTCGATACCGGCAGGGCGAAGATGTTGGCCATGCCGATGGCGCAAGCCGCGGTGATCTGCGCGGACATACCCTGGGCATAGGTCATGCCCTGCTTGCCGATCTTCTCGCCAACGGTCAGTACCACGCGCTTCCAGCCGACCATGGTACCCAGGCCCAGGGCCAGGGCGACGGCCACGATCACCCAGAACGGGGCATACTCGGTGGTGGCGGTCAGGTCTTTGCGCAGTTTTTCCAGGTCGGCCTTTTCACGGGCTTCCAGGCCTGGCAGCTTGCCAACCTTCTTCGCCGTGTCGTCCAGGCACAGCAGGTAACGGCGCACTTCGACACGCTTGTCGGCACTCAGGCTGTGGTAGTCGGTCACGCCCTGCAGCGAGGACTGTAGCGCGGCAATGGTCGGCTCGGTCTGCTGCGGGTTGCAGCTGAACTGCTCTGGCAGGTCGCTGGCCTTGGCCTTGCCCAGCGCCAGGAACTCGCCCAGGGTGGCGGCGTTGCGCTGGTAGAACTGGCTCATGTGCAGTGTGGCGTCGCGGGTACGCTCGATCTGGTAGGTGGTGCTGTTCAGGTCGAGGACGAACTTGGCCGGGACGATGCCGATCAGTACCAGCATGATCAGGCCGATGCCTTTCTGGCCGTCGTTGGAGCCGTGCACGAAGCTTACGCCCATGGCCGAAACCACCAGTACCAGGCGGTTCCAGAACGGCGGGTGCTTCTTGTCGTCGAGCTTGCGGCGTTGCTCGGGGGTCTTGTGCATCTTCGACAGCGGGCGCCACCACTTCAGGCCGATCAGTACCAGTGCGGCAACGGCGAAGCCGGCCATCGGCGAGACCACCAGCGACATGGCGATGTCGATCGCCTTCTGCCAGTTGACACCGTCGCCCAGCGGGATGTCGTTGATCAGGGCATTGGCCAGGCCGACGCCGAGAATGGAGCCGATCAGCGTGTGCGAGCTGGAGGCGGGGATACCGAAGTACCAGGTGCCCAGGTTCCAGGTGATGGCCGCAGCCAGCAGCGAGAAGACCATGGCCAGGCCGTGTCCGGTGTTCACGTTGATCAGCAGCTCTACCGGCAGCAGGTGCACGATGGCATAGGCCACCCCGACACCGCCGAGCAGAACGCCAAGGAAGTTGAACACGCCGGAAAAGAACACGGCGAGGTGCGGCGGCATGGCTTTGGTATAGATGACGGTAGCTACCGCGTTGGCGGTGTCATGAAAGCCATTGATGAACTCGAAGGCGAGCACGAAGGTCAAGGCGAGCAGCAGGCTCACCAACACCCAGGCATCCAGTCCGCTGAATAATTCGATCATGAAGGTTGTCTGGCGGTCTTAGGGGGGCGGGATTATGCCAGAAAACCTTGGCAATCGATGCATCTGCGACAGACCGACGGCAATCTTCCTGTCGGGAGCGTTATGTGCACGGCGCGACGTCGAGGCAGGGAAATGTCCGCTAAAACGCGCGAAACCTGGCGAAAACCGGCAAAAAATTAAGCAAAAAACCGCTTCGCTTCTTTTCAAACGGCCGTATGAAATTTGTGTAATTCCATTTCACCTTCGGCCAGACAGTAAAGATCGACCGCGCCCGGGCTGGCCGGGCGACGACGCGCTGGCGTGGTCCCGGGGTCAGGGAGTGTCGCTGCGCAGTTCCTTTTCCATACGTTCCAGTTCCTGGCTGAAGGCCTGGTCGCGCACGCTCGCGCGCTTGCGCCATGGTTTGCGTTCCGGATCCGGTTGTGCGGCGTAAGTGGTGACTTCGCCACCGTAAACATCCTTGTAACGTTCAGCCTGGCGCTCGAGTTCCGCGCGCAGTTCATCTTTCGTCACAGTAGTACCTGAATTAAGTTTGATGACTGTTGTTCTACGTGTGCAGCGTGCACATGCCTTGCTGGCCGCAACGGCTTGATACAGCGGAAGGTTCCATTACCACGGCATCGTCGAGGCCTGCGCAATCGATTATAGCAACCGATATTTCGCCGAACATCGTTATTTACCCAGCCCTGACATCACCAGACGCAAGTAAGGGAATGCATCCGACAACAGTTTGGGCCTTTCGTACAAGTTTGAAAGGCAAGACGGACAAAAGTTCGTTGCAGTG
This sequence comes from Pseudomonas sp. B10(2017), assembly GCF_002113295.1. Lineage (NCBI taxonomy): Bacteria > Pseudomonadati > Pseudomonadota > Gammaproteobacteria > Pseudomonadales > Pseudomonadaceae > Pseudomonas > Pseudomonas sp. B10(2017). Next base: position 10,073 of record NZ_NEJU01000033.1, on the reverse strand, counting down.
CAGCAGCGGGACCGTCTACGGGAGAGTAAAGAAAAACGGCCTCGCCAAAAGGCGAGGCCGTTGCCTGGGGACTTCTACGGTGGGTACCTGACCAGTCTCTCCAAAGAAGCCACAAGTGGCATGAGAAAGGTATAAGTAAAAGTGTCAGCGGTCAATTGCGATTATCGGCCGTTTGTTCGATAATCGCACGAGTGGGCGTTTTTTTCGAGGTGTGCGATGAGTGATGAAACCCTGGCCAACGATTCCGTCAATCCAGAGTCGGGCAACCCGGAGCAGGGGCGATCTGCCTCGGCAGCCCTGGCACCGCCGATCGTGGCTTCCCCGGCAAAGCGCATCCAGGCCTTTACCGGCGACCCGGACTTCATGACCTCCCTGGCGCGAGGCCTGGCAGTGATTCAGGCCTTTCAGGAACGCAAGCGTCACCTGACCATCGCCCAGATCAGCCACCGCACCGAAATCCCTCGTGCGGCGGTACGCCGTTGCCTGCACACATTGATCAAGCTGGGTTACGCCACCACCGACGGGCGCACCTATTCGCTGTTGCCCAAAGTGCTGACGCTGGGGCATGCATACCTGTCCTCGACGCCGCTGGCGATTTCTGCCCAGCCATACCTGGACCGCATCAGCGACCAGCTGCACGAGGCGGCCAACATGGCCACGCTCGAAGGTGACGACATTCTTTATATAGCCCGTTCGGCCACCGTGGAGCGGCTGATTTCGGTCGACCTGTCGGTGGGCGGGCGCCTGCCGGCCTATTGCACGTCGATGGGGCGCATTTTGCTGGCGGCCATGGACGACACCAGCCTGCGTGAATACCTGGAACGTGCCGACCTGAAGGCGCGTACCAGTCGTACCTTGCATGACCCCGAGTCGCTGTTCGCCTGTATCCAGCAGGTGCGCGCCCAGGGCTGGTGCGTGGTGGACCAGGAGCTGGAGCAAGGGCTGCGTTCGATTGCGGTGCCGGTGTATGACGCCTCGGGGCAGGTGTTGGCGGCATTGAACGTGAGTACCCATGTCGGGCGGGTGACGCGCAGTGAACTGGAGCAACGGTTCTTGCCGATCCTGCTGGCGGCTAGCCGGGACCTTTGCCATCAGTTGTTTGGTTGAGCCTGCAGGGGGCCGCAAAGCGCCCCCTTTCAAATCTGGAACAGGCAAAACCCTTTCCTGTGCGATAAACGCACAGTGTCGTTCGCTGTCAATTGCGCCACCACTGCCCGCTGATTAATGTCTCTCGCAACGGTTGGCTGTGCCGACCGAACAAGAAAAGCATAATAAGAGGCACTTACATGAATACTGTCCCCCCGCTGCCGCGGCCGCACCCGCGCGCAGTACCGTTATATCCAGGCTGACGCCGGCCGCATTCCCTCAAACTACTGTCCTCTGTACCGGTTTAACGCGTGCAGTGGCCTGGCTGTGCCCCTCATTCCGGATAACAATAATGAACCAAGCGCAAACCAACGTCGGCAAAAGCCTCGACGTCCAGTCGTTCATCAATCAGCAGCCGCTGTCTCGCTACCAATGGCGGGTGGTGTTGTTGTGCTTCCTGATCGTCTTCCTCGATGGCCTCGATACTGCGGCCATGGGCTTCATAGCCCCGGCCCTGTCACAGGATTGGGGAATTGACCGCGCCAGCCTCGGCCCGGTCATGAGTGCCGCATTGATCGGCATGGTTTTCGGCGCCCTCGGCTCCGGCCCGCTGGCGGACCGTTTTGGCCGCAAGGGCGTACTGGTGGGCGCTGTGTTGGTATTTGGCGGCTTCAGCCTTGCCTCGGCCTATGCCACCAACGTCGAGCAGTTGCTGGTGTTGCGCTTCCTGACCGGCCTGGGCCTTGGCGCAGGCATGCCCAACGCCACCACGCTGCTGTCTGAATACACCCCCGAACGCCTCAAGTCGCTGCTGGTGACCAGCATGTTCTGCGGCTTCAACCTGGGCATGGCCGGTGGGGGCTTCATTTCCGCCAAGATGATCCCGGCCTACGGCTGGCACAGCTTGCTGGTGATCGGTGGCGTGCTGCCGTTGCTGCTTGCGCTGGTGCTGATGGTATGGTTGCCGGAGTCGGCGCGGTTCCTGGTGGTGCGCAATCGGGGCACCGACAAGGTGCGCAAGACCTTGTCCCCCATCGCACCGCAGGTGGTGGCCGAGGCGGGCAGCTTCAGCGTGCCGGAGCAGAAGGCAGTGGCCGCGCGCAACGTGTTTGCGCTGATCTTCTCCGGTACCTACGGCATGGGCACCATGCTGTTGTGGCTGACCTACTTCATGGGCCTGGTGATCGTCTATCTGCTGACCAGCTGGCTGCCAACCTTGATGCGCGACAGTGGCGCGAGCATGGAGCAGGCGGCCTTCATCGGCGCACTGTTCCAGTTCGGTGGCGTGCTGAGTGCCGTCGGCGTGGGCTGGGCCATGGACCGCTTCAATCCGCACAAGGTGATCGGCATTTTCTATCTGCTGGCCGGGGTGTTCGCCTACGCCGTGGGGCAGAGCCTGGGCAACATCACCGTATTGGCCACGCTGGTGCTGGTTGCCGGCATGTGCGTGAACGGCGCCCAGTCGGCGATGCCTTCGCTGGCGGCGCGCTTCTATCCGACACAGGGCCGCGCCACAGGGGTATCGTGGATGCTGGGTATCGGCCGTTTCGGCGCGATTCTCGGGGCCTGGAGTGGTGCCACGCTGCTGGGGCTGGGCTGGAACTTCGAACAGGTGCTGACGGCGTTGCTGGTGCCGGCAGGGCTGGCGACCGTGGGTGTGATCGTGAAAGGGCTGGTGAGCCACGCTGACGCAACCTGAGGCCCGAGGGCCGCTTTGCGGCCCTTCGCAGCACAAGGCTGCTCCTACACAGGCGATGCCGCCCCCCTGTAGGACCAGCCTTGTGCTGCGAAGAATTCGACACGGTAGTGAATGAGTAGCAGGACAACAAATGGTTCGATAATCGCACAAATAGTCGATTATCGGATTGTAAGCCACCCAAGAGTCTCCTTAATCTGAGCTCACCGAAGCACCCTGACCAGGAGTCTCCAAATGGCTGCAATTCTCTCGCTTCACGAAGCCGTGAAGCAGTTCATCCAGGATGGCGATACCGTCGCCCTCGAAGGTTTCACCCACCTGATCCCGACTGCCGCCGGCCACGAGATCATCCGTCAGGGCAAGCGCGACCTGACCCTGGTGCGCATGACCCCGGACCTGATCTACGACCAGCTGATCGGCGCCGGTTGCGCCAGCAAGCTGATCTTCTCCTGGGGTGGTAACCCGGGTGTCGGTTCGCTGCACCGCCTGCGTGATGCCGTCGAGAAGCAGTGGCCACACGCCATCGAAATCGAAGAGCACAGCCACGCCGACCTGGCCAACGCCTATGTCGCCGGTGCTTCTGGCCTGCCGTTCGCCGTGCTGCGTGCTTACGCCGGCTCCGACCTGCCGAAGGTCAACCCCTTGATCAAGAGCGTCACCTGCCCGTTCACCGGTGAAGTGCTGGCAGCCGTGCCGTCGGTGCGCCCGGACGTGACCGTGATTCACGCGCAAAAGGCTGACCGCAAAGGCAACGTGTTGCTGTGGGGCATCCTCGGCGTGCAGAAGGAAGCCGCCCTGGCCGCCAAGCGCTGCATCGTCACCGTCGAGGAAATCGTCGACGACCTGCAGGCCCCGATGAACGCCTGCGTACTGCCGACCTGGGCCCTGAGCGCGGTATGCCTGGTACCTGGCGGTGCGCACCCGTCCTATGCCCATGGCTACTATGAGCGTGACAACCGCTTCTACCAGGCCTGGGACCCGATCGCGCGCAGCCGCGAGTCGTTCACCGCCTGGATTGACACCTACATCCGTGGCACTGCCGATTTCAACGAATTCAAGGCCAAGCTGGCCAGCACTGCGGAGGCCGCACAATGAGCTACTCCACTTCCGAAATGATGACCGTCGCCGCAGCCCGTCGCCTGCGTAACGGTGCTGTGTGCTTCGTCGGCATCGGCCTGCCTTCCAAGGCCGCCAACCTGGCGCGCCTGACCTCGTCGCCAGACGTGGTGCTGATTTACGAGTCCGGTCCGATCGGCGCCAAGCCAAGCGTACTGCCGCTGTCGATCGGCGACGGCGAGCTGGCCGAAACCGCTGACACCGTGGTGCCGACCGGCGAGATCTTCCGCTACTGGCTGCAAGGTGGGCGCATCGACGTCGGCTTCCTCGGCGCCGCCCAGGTCGACCGCTTCGGCAACATCAACACGACTGTGGTCGGTGACTACCACGCCCCGAAAACCCGCCTGCCGGGTGCCGGTGGCGCACCGGAAATCGCCGGTTCCGCCAAACAGGTGCTGATCATCCTCAAGCAGTCGCCGCGTGCCTTCGTCGACAAGCTGGACTTCATCACCTCGGTTGGCCACGGTGAAGGCGGCGACTCGCGCAAACGCCTTGGCCTGCCAGGCGACGGCCCGGTCGGTATCATCACCGACCTGTGCATCATGGAGCCGGAGGCTGGTACCCACGAATTCGTCGTTACTGCCATCCACCCGGGCGTGACCCGCGAGCAGATCATCGCCGCCACTGGCTGGGCGATCCGCTTTGCCGACGATGTGCAGACCACTGCCGAACCGACCGAAGTCGAGCTGTCCGCCCTGCGAGACCTCGAAGCCCGTACCGCCGCGGCCCACGGCCAGGTGGCAGGAGAAGCCTGATGCGCGACGTATTCATCTGTGACGCCATTCGCACCCCGATCGGCCGCTTCGGCGGTGCCCTGGCCGGCGTGCGGGCCGACGACCTGGCCGCCGTGCCGCTGAAGGCGCTGATCGAGCGCAACCCGAGCGTGCAGTGGGATCAGGTTGACGAAGTATTCTTCGGCTGCGCCAACCAGGCTGGTGAAGACAACCGCAATGTGGCGCGCATGGCGCTGCTGCTGGCCGGCCTGCCGGAAAGCATTCCGGGCGTTACCCTGAACCGCCTCTGCGCGTCGGGCATGGATGCCATCGGTACCGCCTTCCGCGCCATTGCCAGCGGCGAAATGGAGCTGGCGATTGCCGGCGGCGTCGAGTCGATGTCGCGTGCCCCGTTCGTCATGGGCAAGGCCGAAAGTGGCTATTCGCGCAACATGAAGCTCGAAGACACCACCATCGGCTGGCGTTTCATCAACCCCCTGATGAAGAGCCAGTACGGTGTGGACTCCATGCCGGAAACCGCCGACAACGTGGCCGACGATTACCAGGTTTCGCGTGCTGACCAGGACGCCTTCGCCCTGCGCAGCCAGCAGAAGGCAGCTGCCGCCCAGACCGCCGGTTTCTTCGCCGAAGAGATCGTGCCGGTGCGTATCGCGCACAAGAAGGGCGAGACCATCGTCGAGCGTGACGAGCACCTGCGCCCGGAAACCACACTGGAAGCGCTGACCAAGCTCAAGCCGGTCAACGGCCCGGACAAGACCGTCACCGCCGGCAACGCCTCGGGTGTGAATGACGGTGCTGCGGCGTTGATCCTGGCCTCGGCCGAGGCGGTGAAGAAACACGGCCTGACCCCACGTGCCCGGATACTGGGCATGGCCAGCGCCGGTGTTGCACCGCGGGTGATGGGCATTGGCCCGGTGCCGGCAGTGCGCAAGCTGACCGAGCGCCTGGGCATCGCGGTGAATGATTTCGATGTGATCGAGCTCAACGAAGCCTTTGCCAGCCAAGGTCTGGCGGTGCTGCGTGAGCTGGGTGTGGCCGACGATGCACCGCAGGTGAACCCCAACGGCGGTGCCATCGCCCTGGGCCACCCGCTGGGCATGAGCGGTGCGCGCCTGGTGCTGACTGCGCTTCACCAACTGGAAAAGAGCGGTGGGCGTAAAGGCCTGGCGACCATGTGTGTGGGCGTAGGCCAAGGTTTGGCGCTGGCCATCGAGCGGGTTTGACCTGTACCGGCCTCTTCGCGGGTAAACCCGCTCCCACAGGGAACCACGCATCCCCTGTGGGAGCGGGTTTACCCGCGAAGAGGCCGGCACATGCGACTCAAGGCCAATTGCCAGCCAGATAGCGGAACGAGTGTGTTACCAGGTGTGTCTAGAATTACCTGCGACCCTCCAGGAGTAAACTCACCATGACCTCAGCCTATTACACCGGCGAAGAACGCAGTAAACGCATCTTCGCTATCGTTGGTGCCTCTTCAGGCAACCTGGTGGAATGGTTCGACTTCTACGTCTATGCCTTCTGCGCGATCTACTTTGCTCCGGCTTTCTTCCCTTCCGACGACCCCACCGTGCAGTTGTTGAACACGGCAGGCGTGTTCGCCGCGGGTTTTCTGATGCGCCCCATCGGTGGCTGGATATTCGGCCGCCTCGCTGACCGCCATGGTCGCAAGAATTCCCTGATGATCTCGGTGCTGATGATGTGCTTCGGCTCCCTGATGATCGCCTGCCTGCCCACCTATGCCAGCATCGGTACCTGGGCCCCGGCGTTGCTGTTGCTGGCCCGGCTGATCCAGGGCCTGTCGGTTGGCGGCGAGTATGGCACCACTGCCACCTACATGAGTGAAGTGGCCCTGCGCGGCCAGCGCGGCTTCTTCGCCTCGTTCCAGTACGTGACCCTGATCGGCGGCCAGTTGCTGGCGGTGCTGGTGGTGGTGATCCTGCAGCAACTGCTCACCGAAGAAGAGCTGCGCGCCTGGGGCTGGCGCATACCGTTCGTGGTCGGTGCCATTGCAGCGCTGATCTCGTTGATGCTGCGCCGCTCGCTGCATGAGACCAGCAGCGCCGAAACCCGCCAGGACAAGGACGCCGGTACCATCAAGGGCCTGTTCCGCAACCACGCGGCGGCTTTCATCACCGTGCTCGGCTATACCGCGGGCGGTTCGCTGATCTTCTACACCTTCACCACCTACATGCAGAAGTACCTGGTCAACACCGCCGGCATGACCGCAAAAAACGCCAGCTACGTGATGACTGGCGCGCTGTTCCTGTTCATGGTGCTGCAGCCGTTCTTCGGCATGCTCTCCGACCGCATCGGCCGGCGCAATTCGATGATGCTGTTCGGCGCCCTGGGGACGCTGTTCACCGTGCCGCTGCTGATGGCGCTGAAAACCGTGAGCAGCCCGTTCATGGCCTTCGTGCTGATTACCTTGGCGTTGTGTATCGTCAGTTTCTACACCTCGATCAGCGGCCTGGTGAAGGCCGAGATGTTCCCACCGCAGGTGCGTGCGCTGGGTGTGGGCCTGGCCTATGCAGTGGCCAACGCGGCGTTCGGCGGTTCGGCCGAATACGTTGCCCTCGGCCTGAAGACCTTGGGCATGGAAAACACTTTCTACTGGTACGTGACAGCGATGATGGCGATTGCCTTCCTGTTCAGCCTGCGCTTGCCGAAGCAGGCCGCGTACCTGCACCACGATGATTAAGGACGTGGCATGACCAACCAACTGTTCGACGCCTACTTCACCGCACCGGCCATGCGCGAGATCTTCTCCGACCGTGGCCGCCTGCAGGGTATGCTCGATTTCGAAGCGGCGCTGGCACGGGCCGAGGCGGCTGCCGGGCTGGTCCCGCACAGCGCGGTAGCGGCCATCGAGGCGGCTTGCCACGCCGAGCGTTATGACGTTGGCGCGCTGGCCAATGCCATCGCCACTGCTGGCAACTCGGCGATCCCGCTGGTGAAGGCGTTGGGCAAGGTGATCGCCAGTGGCGTGCCCGAGGCCGAGCGCTACGTGCACCTGGGCGCCACCAGCCAGGACGCGATGGACACCGGGCTGGTCGTGCAGCTGCGCGCTGCCCTCGACCTGATCGAAGCCGACCTTGGCAAGCTGGCTGATACCCTGTCGCATCAGGCCTTGCAGCACGCCGACACGCCGCTGGTGGGGCGCACTTGGTTGCAGCATGCCACCCCGGTGACCCTGGGCATGAAACTGGCCGGTGTGCTGGGCGCCTTGACCCGTCACCGCCAGCGCCTGCAGGAGCTGCGCCCACGCCTGCTGGTGCTGCAGTTCGGCGGTGCCTCGGGCAGCCTCGCGGCGTTGGGCAGCAAGGCGATGCCGGTGGCCGAAGCCTTGGCCGAGCAGCTCAAGCTGACCCTGCCCGAGCAGCCCTGGCACACCCATCGCGACCGCCTGGTGGAGTTTGCCTCGGTGCTGGGCCTGGTCGCCGGTAGCCTGGGCAAGTTCGGCCGCGATGTCAGCCTGCTGATGCAGACCGAGGCGGGGGAACTGTTCGAGCCTTCCGCGCCGGGCAAGGGTGGGTCTTCGACCATGCCGCACAAGCGCAATCCTGTCGGCGCAGCAGTGCTGATCGGCGCCGCGACCCGCGTGCCGGGGCTGGTTTCGACGCTGTTTGCCGCCATGCCCCAGGAGCACGAGCGCAGCCTCGGCCTGTGGCATGCCGAATGGGAAACCCTGCCCGACATCTGCTGCCTGGTCTCCGGTGCGCTGCGCCAGGCCCAGGTGATTGCCGAGGGCATGGAAGTGGATGCCGCGCGCATGCGCCGTAACCTCGACCTGACCCAGGGCCTGGTGCTGGCCGAAGCGGTAAGCATCGTCCTCGCCCAGCGCCTGGGCCGCGACCACGCCCACCACCTGCTGGAGCAGTGCTGCCAGCGCGCGGTGGCCGAACAGCGCCACCTGCGCAATGTGCTGGGTGAAGAGCCGCAGGTCAGCGCCGAGCTGTCCGCCGAAGAACTCGATCGCTTGCTCGACCCTGCCCATTACTTGGGCCAGGCCCGCGTCTGGGTGGCGCGCGCCGTGTCCGAACATCAACGTTTCACTGCCTGAAGGAGACCGCTGTGGCGCACTTGCAACTGGCCGATGGCGTTTTGAATTACCAGATCGATGGCCCGGAAAACGCCCCGGTGCTGGTCCTGTCCAACTCGCTGGGCACCGACCTGGGCATGTGGGACACGCAGATCCCACTGTGGAGCCAGCACTTGCGCGTGTTGCGCTACGACACCCGTGGCCACGGTGGGTCGCTGGTCACTGAAGGCCCCTACAGCATCGAACAGCTGGGCCGTGACGTGCTGGCCTTGCTCGATGGGCTGGATATCGCCAAGGCACACTTCGTCGGCCTGTCGATGGGTGGCCTGATCGGCCAGTGGCTGGGCATCAATGCCGGCCAGCGCCTGCACAGCCTGACCCTGTGCAATACCGCCGCCAAGATCGCCAACGACGAGGTGTGGAACACTCGTATCGACACCGTGCTCAAGGGCGGCCAGCAGGCCATGGTCGATCTGCGCGATGCTTCCATCGCCCGCTGGTTTACCCCGGGCTTCGCCCAGGCCCAGCCGGCGCAGGCCCAGCGCATCTGCCAGATGCTGGCGCAAACCAGCCCGCAAGGCTATGCCGGCAACTGCGCAGCGGTGCGCGATGCCGACTACCGTGAGCAGTTGGGCCGCATACAGGTGCCGACGCTGATCGTTGCCGGTACCGAAGACGTGGTGACCACCCCAGAGCACGGCCGCTTCATGCAGGCCGGTATCACGGGTGCCGAGTACGTCGACTTCCCGGCGGCGCACCTGTCCAACGTCGAGGTCGGCGAGGCGTTCAGCCGCCGCGTGCTCGACTTCCTGCTGGCCCACTGAGGATACCGCCATGGACGAGAAACAACGTTACGACGCCGGCATGCAAGTACGCCGCGCAGTGCTTGGCGATGCCCATGTGGACCGCAGCCTGGAGAAGCTCAACGACTTCAACGGCGAGTTCCAGGAGATGATCACCCGCCACGCCTGGGGTGACATCTGGACCCGCCCGGGCCTGCCGCGGCATACCCGTAGCCTGATCACCATCGCCATGCTGATTGGCATGAACCGCAATGACGAGCTGAAGCTGCACCTGCGCGCGGCGGCCAACAATGGCGTCACGCGCGACGAAATCAAGGAAGTACTGATGCAGAGCGCGATTTATTGCGGCATTCCGGCTGCCAATGCCACCTTCCACATGGCTGAGTCGGTGTGGGATGAGCTGGGCGTGGAGTCGCGACAGCAGTAATGCCTGTACCGGCCCTATCGCCGACAAGCCAGCTTGTGTCTTGAGAGGGGATTAGAATCTGAAGTGAGAGCGGTGAATGGCAAGCTGAATGCCAGAGGTGCCTTGAGCACGTGTGGGAGCACAAGCTGCCATTCACCGTTCCACTTTGGCGAGAGCCCGAACAGTTGGATGA
>NZ_NEJU01000032.1:0-34858 GCF_002113295.1 Pseudomonas sp. B10(2017) | reverse complement strand
CGCGATGGATGGCACGGGCTTCGCCCGTGTTCGCGGGCAAGCCCGCTCCCACAGGGATCACGCCAGCTTTTAGAAATTGAGCAAGACAGTTGCTCCCACCCCGACCGCATAGACCTCAAGCCATGCGCTGCCCCTGTGGGAGCTGGCTTGCCGGCGATGGGCTGCGAAGCAGACCCAGTCATGGATTTGACTGATATCAACACGCCGCGCGTGGCCGCAGACCATGATGCAATGTGCATGACCGCAAGGATGCAGAACGATGAACCGATACGCCCCCAGGATCTTCGCCACCGCGCTGATCGCCCTGCTCGCAACAGCCGGCGGGCTGGGGTACTGGAAGTCGCTCCACGACCAGTTGCCCGAAGGCCTGAGCATGGGCAACGGCCGCCTGGAAGCCACCGAGGTGCAGATCGCCAGCAAAATCCCTGGTCGCCTGGCCGAAGTGCTGGTCGAAGAAGGTGACAAGGTAAATCGCGGCCAGCTGCTGGCGCGCATCGACACTCGTACCATGGAAGCCCAGCGCAGCCAGGCCGAAGCCGAAGTGCTGCGCGCCCGGGAAAACTACGCCGCCGCCCAGGCCAGCGTGCAGCTGCGCCAAAGCGAACTGCTACTGGCCAGCCAGGAGCTCAAGCGCGTGCGCGAGATCTTCCAGCGCAAATACGCCAGCCAGCAGTTGCTCGACCAACAGCAGGCGCGCTTCGACACGGCCAACGCCGCCGTGGTCGCCGCCCGCGCCCAACTGGCGGCGATCAAGGCCGCCATCGGCGCCGCCGAGGCCCAGGTGGCGCAGCTCACCAGCGAAATCGACGACAGCAGCCTGCGCGCACCGATCGACGGCATCATCCAGCTGCGCCTGGCCGAGCCCGGTGAAGTGTTGGGTGCCGGCGGCCGTGTACTGATGCTGATCGACCCCAGCGACCAGTACATGAACCTCTACCTGCCCGCCTCCACCAGCGGCCGCCTGACCGTCGGCGACCAGGCGCGGATCGTGCTCGACGCCCTGCCCGAGCGGGCGCTGCCGGCGAAGGTGGCCTTTGTCGCGGCCAAGGCCCAGTTCACCCCCAAGCAGGTGGAAACCCGCGACGAGCGGCAAAAGCTGGTGTTCCGGGTCAAGTTGCGCCTGACCGACCCGGGCGCCGTGCCGCAGGCCAAGCCGGGTATGCCAGGCGCCGGCTATGTACGCACGGCTGATGTGGACTGGCCGGCCAACCTGCAATGAACGCCGCGGCACTGCTGGCCGAGGGTATCAGCCATCGCTACGGCGACCTGGTGGCCCTGCACCCCCTAGGGTTCAGCCTGCCGGCGGGCACCCGCTGCGCGCTGATCGGCCCTGACGGGGCTGGCAAATCGACCCTGCTGGGGCTGATCGCCGGCGTCAAGCGCCTGCAACAGGGCGAACTGCAGGTGCTGGGTGGCTCGATCCGCCAGCGGCGCCATCGCGCGGCGCTGTACCCGAAAGTGGCGTTCATGCCGCAGGGGCTGGGCAACAACCTGTATCCGGAGCTGTCGATCAGCGAGAACATCCGCTTTTTCGCCACCCTGTTCGGCCTCGGCCGCCGTGAATGCGAACAGCGCATGGCCAACCTGCTGCAGGCTACCGACCTGCAGCGCTTTGCCGAGCGCCCGGCGGGCAAGCTGTCGGGCGGTATGAAACAGAAGCTGGGCCTGTGCTGCGCGCTGATCCACGAGCCGGACCTGCTGATCCTCGACGAGCCGACCACCGGTGTCGACCCACTGTCACGGCGGCGCTTCTGGGAACTGGTCGAACAGGTGCGCGCACAGCGCCCGCAACTGACCCTGCTGGTGGCCACTGCCTACATGGAGGAGGCCGAACAGTTCGAACATTGCCTGATGCTCGATGGCGGTCGCCTGCTGGCGGCCGGCCCCAGCCATGAACTGGCCGCAGTCACCCCCAGCGGCAAGCTGGACGACGCCTTCACCCACTACCAGGGCGCGGGCAAGGCACAACACCCTCTGCTCATCATTCCACCACGCCCGGCCACTGACACCTCGGTCGCCATCGAGGCCCACGACCTGACCCTGCGCTTTGGCGATTTCACTGCCGTGAACAAGGTCAGCTTCGCCATTGGCCGCGGGGAGATCTTCGGCTTCCTCGGCTCCAACGGCTGTGGCAAGACCACCACCATGAAAGTGCTCACCGGCCTGATGCCGGCCAGCGAAGGCAGCGCCAGCCTGCTCGGCCGCCCGGTGGATGCCAGCGACCTGGCCACGCGCAAGCGGGTCGGTTTCATGTCGCAGAGTTTTTCGCTGTATGGCGAGCTCAGCACCCGGCAGAACCTGAACCTGCATGCGCGCCTGTTCGACCTGCCCAAGGCCGAGAGCGGCCAGCGTATCGACGAACTGATCGAGCGCTTCGACCTGGGTGCCATCGCCGACCAGCCATCCGGCGCCCTGCCCCTCGGCCTGCGCCAGCGCCTGTCACTGGCAGTGGCGGTACTGCACCGCCCGGAAGTGCTGATCCTCGACGAACCCACCTCCGGCGTCGACCCGGCTGCCCGTGACGACTTCTGGCGCCTGCTGGTGGAGCTGTCACGCGAGCAGGGCGTGACCATTTTCCTGTCCACCCACTTCATGAACGAAGCCCAGCGCTGCGACCGTATCTCGCTGATGCATGCAGGCCGGGTACTGGCCTGCGACACGCCGGGTGCCCTGCAACGCCAGTACCAGGGCAACACCCTGGAGGACGCGTTCGTACGCTGCCTGGAACAGGCCCAGGAACTGGCGCCACAAGCTACCGACAACGCCGTGCTGGAGCAGGCCACCACACCTGCGCCAGCGCTGCGCCAGGGTTTCAGCCTGCGTCGCCTGCTGGCGGTGGCCAGCCGTGAGGGCAAGGAGCTGCTGCGCGACAAGGTACGCCTGGCCTTCGCCCTGCTGGGGGCGGTGTTCATGATGGTGATCTTTGGCTATGGCATTTCGCTGGATGTGGAAAACCTCGCCTTCGCCGTACACGACCAGGACCAGAGCCCGCAAAGCCGGGCCTACCTCGAAGCCTTCCGTGGTTCACGCTATTTCGCCGAACAGGCGCCCATCCGCGATACCCGCGAAATGCACCAGCGCCTGCAGCGCTCTGAAATCAAACTGGCGCTGGAAATTCCGCCCGGCTTTGGCCGCGACCTGTACGCCGGGCGTCAACCGGTCGTGGCTGCCTGGCTCGATGGCGGCATGCCGTTCCGCGCGGAAACCAGCCGCAACTACGTTGAAGCCGTGCACCAGGCCAACCTCGAGCAACTGGCCAAGGCCAGCCCACAGCCGCAGCAGCGCCAGGACCTGGTGCGCCTGGAAACCCGTTTTCGCTACAACCAGGATGTAGTCAGCGTGAACGCCATCGGTCCAGGAGTAATGGCGCTGATTTTGGCCTTCATCCCCGCCATGCTCACCGCGCTGGGTATCGTCCGCGAGAAAGAGCTCGGCTCCATCACCAACTTCTACGCCACACCCCTCACCCGCCTGGAATTCCTGCTCGGCAAGCAGATGCCCTATCTGGCCGTGAGCCTGGTCAACCTGGCGCTGCTGGTGGCGATGAACCGCTGGCTGTTCGCCGTGCCGCTCAAGGGCAGCGTGCTGGCCCTGGCCTGTGGCGGCGTCGCCTATCTGCTGGCGACCACCAGCCTTGGCCTGCTGATCTCGGCCTTCACCCGCACCCAGATCGCCGCCATCCTGGGCACCATGATCATCACCAGCCTGCCGACCATCCAGTTCTCCGGGCTGATCGTGCCACGCTCGTCGCTGGACGGCGCGGCGGCGATGATGGGCCAGCTGTTCCCGGCGGGCTACTTCCTCGATATCGCGGTCGGCACCTTCACCAAGGCGCTGGGCCTGCGCGAACTGTGGCCGCAGTGCCTGATCCTGCTCAGCTTCTTTGCCGTGTTCACCGGCCTGAGCCTGGCCATGCTGAAGAAGCAGGAGGCCTGAGATGTCACGCCTGAACCATACCCTGCGCCTTGGCCTGAAAGAGCTGACCAGCCTGCGCCACGACAGCGTGCTGCTGTTGTTCCTGCTGTATGCCTTCAGCGTGGCTATCTACATGCCCGCAGCCGGCTCGGTGATCGGCGTGCACAACGCCAGCGTCGCAGTGGTGGACGAAGACCACAGTCTGCTGTCGCGCAAGCTCGGCGAAGCCCTGCAACCGCCCGAGTTCCAGCCCGCCGTACCGCTGGCCCCGGGGCACCTGGACCAGGCCATGGACAGCGGCCAGTACACCTTCGTGATCAACGTGCCGATGAATTTCCAGAGCGACCTGCTGGCCGGACGCTCGCCGGAACTGCAGATCAATGTCGACGCCACGGCCATGAGTCAAGCGTTCATGGGGGCCGGCTACATCGGCCGCATCTTCGAACGCGAGTTGCTCGACTACAGCCAGCGCAGCAACACACAGAGCCCGGTGGTAATCAACGCCAAGGCCCTGTTCAACCCCAACCTGGAGGGTGGCTGGTTCCTGGCGGTGATCCAGATCATCAACAACATCACCATCCTGGCGATCATCCTCACCGGGACAGCGTTGCTGCGCGAGCGCGAGCACGGCACCCTCGACCACCTGCTGGTACTGCCGCTGACCGCGCTGGAAATCATGCTGGCGAAAATCGCCAGCAACGCGCTGGTGGTGGTGATCTGCACCTGGATTTCGCTGGTGGTGGTGGTCAAGGGCGCGCTTGGCGTGCCGCTCTCCGGTTCGATGGGCCTGTTCCTGGCCGTGACCGCGCTGTACCTGTTCGCCAGTACCGCACTGGGCATCTTCCTCGCCACCTTGGCGCGCTCGACGCCACAATTCGGCCTGCTGGCAATCCCGGTGATCATCCCGATGCTGTTGCTGTCCGGCGGCAGCACACCGCTGGACAGCATGCCGCAGTGGCTGCAGTGGGTGATGCAGGGGTCGCCGTCGACGCACTTTGTCAGCCTTGGCGCCGCAATCCTGTTCCGTGATGCCGGGTGGACGGTGGTGTGGCCGGACATCCTGGCGCTGGCTGTGATCGGGCTGGTGTTCTTCGGCGTGGCGCTGGCGCGGTTTCGCCGAAGCCTGGCGTCCTGATCCAAATTGGGATCTAGCACAAAGACAAAGGGCGCCTTTCGGCGCCCTACTCACAGACAGGTCGGCTTGTCATCGCCATATACCTGCCCGGCTCTGTAATTGCTGGTTGAACCAGGATCCGCAGAGTCTTGCAAGCCCCTTACGGGAACAGGCCCATTATCACGTATCGAGCGTTACATTGCCAACAGACTGCACTGTTGCTGGATGTGTGAAGCCCAGCGTAAAGCCAACAGCAGCCCTCACGGCGGCGAAATGCTCTGGCCGCATTGTAAAGGTGATGTATTCCCGACCACCGCCCTGCCGCGACCTGACCCGACATCTGTCCAGTCTGGAGGTAGCTACTGTGTAGATCATGTCGCACTTCGCCCAGCATGTCAGGGCCGGGCCAGGGAGATAGCTCGGCAGCACAACGTGATGCCTTGTCATGTGATCCGGAGCGGTGGTGCTCAGC
Organism: Pseudomonas sp. B10(2017); assembly: GCF_002113295.1. Lineage (NCBI taxonomy): Bacteria > Pseudomonadati > Pseudomonadota > Gammaproteobacteria > Pseudomonadales > Pseudomonadaceae > Pseudomonas > Pseudomonas sp. B10(2017). Next base: position 29,357 of record NZ_NEJU01000032.1, on the reverse strand, counting down.
GGGATTATCGTCACCAACTGACGGTTTTGACTGTGCTTGCGAAGAACGACAACCGGGCGCACCTTGATCATTTCAGGCACTTGAAAGCCTGAAAAGTCGCACATCAGTACAGTCGCCTCTTTCGGCTGGTACTTCAAAGGCATTGCCAACACTCTCAAGCAACTGAAGACAAGGCACAATTTAGCTTGGCCTTGGCTTCAGAAACCGAAAACTGGCGGGCTTACAGGAAAGACGGAAAGGTCCTACAACCGTGGTAAGCCTGACTTCAATCCAGCTCACCAGCAATCGACCTCACAGTGCTTCAGGTCACTGCACGATCAGGTTGTTGAACAGCAAGTCTTCAACGATCGGCTTGCCCTCTTCGGCTTCCATTACCTGCTGCACCTGTTTCAGCGCTTCCTGGCGAAGATGCTCCTTTGCCTCGACGTTGCTCATGCTGTCCACCGACTGTTGGGTGAACAGCGCCACCAGCTGATTGCGGATCAGCGGCTCGTGGTGCTTCACCGCCTTCGCGGCTTCGTCGCCGGTCACGCGCAGGGCCACGTCGGCCTTGTACACGCGCAGCCGCGGGCTGCCATCGAGGGCATAGTTGCCGACAAAGGGCGGGCTCAGGCTGATGTAGGCGACTTTTGGCGCCCCTTCCTTGGCTTCCTCGGCCATGGCCGCAGCCGGCAGCAGCAGCGCCAGCACCATCAAGATCCACGCTTTCACGAATTCGCTCCTCAATACAGTTGGCGCCAGCTTACCCAGCACACCGCTCAAACCCAAGCCCGGGCTTATGCCGCCACTTATGCCTGCACATCAGGGCAGGCCATGCTCGTTGACCGGGCAGGCGGCCCTCCTACACTTATCGGCCACGACCCGCAAAGGAATAGCCCCGATGAAAGCTGTGTTGTGCAAAACCCTTGGCCCGGCGCGCGATCTGGTGCTGGAAGAGGTGACCAGCCCGGTGCCGAAGAAAAACGAGATCCTGCTGGATGTGCAGGCCGCCGGGGTCAACTTCCCCGACACCCTGATCATCGAAGGCAAGTACCAGTTCCAGCCACCGTTGCCGTTCTCCCCCGGCGGCGAGGCGGCGGGCGTGGTGGCCGCCGTCGGAGAAAAGGCCGGCGCGTTCAAGGTCGGCGACCGGGTCATGGCACTGACCGGCTGGGGAGCGTTTGCCGAGCAGGTGGCGGTGCCGTTCTACAACGTGCTGCCGATCCCGGCGAGCATGGACTTCACCACCGCTGCAGCATTCGGCATGACCTACGGCACCTCCATGCACGCCCTGCGTCAGCGCGGCCAGTTGCAGGCGGGCGAGACACTGCTGGTGCTGGGCGCGTCCGGCGGGGTCGGCCTGGCGGCGGTGGAGATCGGCAAGGCCATGGGCGCGCGAGTGATCGCGGCCGCCAGCAGTGCGGAAAAACTGGCCGTGGCCAAGGCAGCCGGGGCGGATGAACTGATCGACTACAGCCAGGCCAGCCTGCGTGACGAAATCAAGCGCCTGACCGGCGGCCAGGGCGTGGACGTGATCTACGACCCGGTGGGTGGCGAATTGTTCGAACAGGCAGTGCGCGGGCTGGCCTGGAATGGCCGGTTGCTGGTGGTAGGCTTTGCCAGCGGGACCATCCCGCAGCTGGCGGCCAACCTGGTGCTCCTCAAAGGTGCCGCGGTACTGGGGGTATTCTGGGGAGCGTTTGCTCAGCGTCAGCCGGAGGACAATGCGGCCAACTTCCGGCAGCTGTTTGCATGGCATGCCGAAGGCAAGTTGAAGCCGCTGGTATCGCAGACTTATCCACTGGCTGAAGCCGGGGCTGCCATTGAAAAGTTGGGGCAGCGGCAGGCTGTGGGTAAGTTGGTGGTGCTGGCCAGGTAAGACAGTTCCGGCCTTTTCGCGGGTTCACCCGCGAAGAGGCCGGCACAGGTAATCAAACCTCCCGCAGGTTATGGCAGCGCCTGAACCGTGCCTCCAGGTTGCGATCGGGCATCTGGTGGCTGCGCAGGGCGTTCAAGGTCTGTTCGACATAATCACGCGTGGTGCCATAGCGCCCCTTGGCACTGGCCAGTATCTGGCTGAGCAGGGTGTCCGGCAGGTTCCCGGCATAGCACGGCAAATGCCGCTCCAGCACGAAGCCCAGGGCCTGCACCTTGCTGCCATCACCCAACCGACAACTGAGCCAGTGCGGCCGGTACGCCGGGTACGGCATCTCGCGCTGCCACAGGGCCATCAGCGACTCGTCCAGGCTGCTGTCATCCAACCGGTAGGCAAAACCACTGCAGGACCCACCGCGGTCCAGGCCAAACACCAGCCCGGGGGTTTCCGGGGTGCCACGGTGTTCGTGCGACCACAGGTACAAGCCGCGGTGGTAACCATGTACACGCGCGCGTTGGCGTTCCACCGAGTTGCACTCCGGTCGCCAGATCAACGAGCCATAGGCGAACAGCCAAACCGGCCCACCCTGATGGCGAGACATGGTTGTCTTCATGGAATTGAACAACTGTTCGCGAGTATGTTGCTGACCGAAGTCGAGTGTCGGTGGATATGAAACTTCCCAGGACATACTTTCAAGTGCCGACATAAGCTGCCGCCATTATCCCTGTAAACTACGGATGTAGCGAGATTCGATTACGATGCGCCCCAAGCCTCTGTACCAAGGGCGCTTGCAGTAACCATAGGACAGAAGTACAGGAATACTCAAGCCCTCGCGCCAGAGTTTCATCCGCGCTCCCGACGACTGGAAAGTACTGTTTCGGCAACTGTGAAAGTTATTAGCCAAGGCGGTAACAATTACCGCCTTATACCCATACTTTCAAACTTCGGTTATTAGCCGCGTGGTGCGTAGGCAAACACATCGGCGCGCATGCGGTGCGCATCCATGCCGGCTTCGACCAGGGCGTCGAGAGTGGCATAGATCATGTTCGGCGAGCCGCTGGCATATACATGCACGCTGTTGAGGTCGGCGATGTCTTCGCAGACCGCCTCATGCAGCATGCCGCAACGGCCTTCCCAACCGCACAGGTCGCTGACCACCTGGTGAAGGAACAGGTTGGGCAGGCGCTGCCATTCGTCCCAGTGCTCGATCTGGTAGAAGTCTTCGGGCCGACGCACGCCCCAGTACAGGTGCACCGGGTGCTTGAAACCCTGAGCCCGGCAATGCTCGACCAGGCTGTGCATCTGGCCCATGCCGGTGCCAGCAGCGATCAGCACCAGCGGCCCGTCAGGCAACTCGGCCAGGTGGGTGTCGCCGAACGGCATTTCGATGCGCGCCAGGCCGTCGCCCTTGAGTTGCTCGATAAGTTGCAGCGCACTGGGCTCGCGCGCCAGCACATGCAGCTCCAGTTCGCGCCCGGCATGGGGTGCGGAAGCCAGCGAAAACGCCGCCTGCTTGCCGCCTTCGCGCTCGATCATCAGGTACTGCCCCGCGTGGTAGCGCGGCGGCCTGCCCGCCGGCGCGCGCAACCGCACGCGCCAGACGTCGCCACCGACCTCGACGCACTCACTGACACTGCACGCCAGTTTGCGCACCGGCAACTCGCCCAGGGCGAGCACACCATCCCAGAGCAACACGCAGTCCTCCAGCGGTTCGGCAATGCAGGTGAACAGCTCGCCATGGTCGCGGACTTCACCGTCCTGGCGTACCCGGCCTTCGACCAACAACGCGGCGCAGACATGGCAATTGCCATTGCGGCAGCTGTTCGGGCAGTCATAGCCCAGCCGCCGCGCTCCATCCAGGATCCGTTCCCCGGGTTCGAGCGCCAGCACCGCCCCGGACGGCTGCAACGTTACCTGCATCAATCTATTCCCAACTGATCCCACAGCTCATCGATACGGCGGGTGACGGCTTCGTCCTTGACGATGACCCGTCCCCATTCGCGTGTAGTCTCGCCCGGCCACTTGTGCGTGGCGTCCAGGCCCATCTTCGACCCCAGCCCTGATACCGGCGACGCGAAGTCCAGGTAGTCGATCGGGGTGTTGTCGATCATCACCGTATCACGCTTGGGGTCCATGCGCGTGGTAATGGCCCAGATCACATCGTTCCAGTCACGAGCATTGATATCGTCATCGGTGACAATAACGAATTTGGTGTACATGAACTGTCGCAGGAACGACCACACACCCAGCATCACGCGCTTGGCGTGGCCTGGGTACTGCTTCTTCATGGTCACCACCGCCATGCGGTACGAGCAGCCTTCCGGCGGCAGGTAGAAATCGACGATTTCCGGGAACTGCTTCTGCAGGATCGGCACGAACACTTCGTTCAGCGCCACGCCGAGGATCGCCGGCTCATCTGGCGGGCGGCCGGTGTAGGTGCTGTGGTAGATCGGTTTCTGCCGATGGGTGATGCGCTCGACGGTGAACACCGGGAAGCTGTCCACTTCGTTGTAGTAGCCGGTGTGGTCGCCATACGGGCCTTCCGGGGCCATTTCGCCCGGGTGGATCACGCCTTCCAGGATGATTTCGGCGGTAGCCGGTACCTGCAGGTTGCTGCCCCGGCACTTGACCAGTTCGGTGCGGTTGCCGCGCAGCAGGCCGGCGAAGGCGTACTCGGAGAGGGTGTCCGGCACCGGGGTCACGGCGCCGAGGATGGTGGCCGGGTCAGCGCCCAGGGCCACGGCGACGGGGAACGGTTGGCCAGGGTTCTTCTCGCACCATTCGCGGTAGTCCAGGGCGCCGCCACGGTGGCTGAGCCAGCGCATGATGACCTTGTTGCGGCCGATCACCTGCTGGCGGTAGATGCCCAGGTTCTGGCGGTCCTTGTTCGGGCCGCGGGTGACGGTGAGGCCCCAGGTGATCAGCGGCGCCACGTCGCCCGGCCAGCAGTGCTGGATCGGCAGGGCGCCGAGGTCGACATCGTCCCCCTCGACCACCACTTCCTGACACACCGCGTCCTTGACCACTTTCGGCGCCATCGACACGACTTTCTTGAAGATCGGCAGCTTGGACCAGGCATCCTTCAGGCCCTTCGGCGGTTCGGGCTCCTTGAGGAAGGCCAGCAGCTTGCCGATTTCCCGCAGCTCATCGACCGACTCGGCACCCATGCCCATGGCCACGCGCTCCGGAGTACCGAACAGGTTGCCCAGCACCGGGATGTCGAAGCCGGTAGGCTTTTCGAACAGCAATGCAGGGCCCTTGGCACGCAGGGTGCGGTCGCAGACCTCGGTCATTTCCAGGACGGGGGAGATCGGAACCTGGATGCGCTTGAGCTCGCCGCGCTGTTCCAGGCCACGGATGAAGTCGCGCAAGTCGCGATACTGCATGCAGGAGCCTCGTGTTGGCCGTATCGGTCGGGGTGCAGAGTGTAGCGCCGTTCAGTGCTTAATAGCCAAAAATGACTTGGGGCCGCTTCGCGCCCCATCGCCGGCAAGCCAGCTCCCACAGAGTCCGCACAAGCTTCAAGAGCTGTACAGTACCTATGGGAGCTGGCTTGCCGGCGATGGGCTGCGAAGCAGCCCCAATCAATTCCGGCCTGAAACGCTTACTTGCGCTTCATCGACAGGAAGAACTCGTCGTTGGTCTTGGTCTGCTTGAGCTTGTCGACCAGGAACTCGATGGCGGCGATTTCGTCCATCGGGTGCAGCAGCTTGCGCAGGATCCACATGCGCTGCAGTTCGTCGTCGGCGGTCAGCAGCTCTTCGCGGCGGGTACCGGAACGGTTGATGTTGATAGCCGGGAACACACGCTTCTCGGCGATGCGGCGGTCCAGCGGCAGCTCCATGTTGCCAGTGCCCTTGAACTCTTCGTAGATAACCTCGTCCATCTTCGAGCCGGTTTCGACCAGCGCGGTGGCGATGATGGTCAGCGAACCGCCTTCCTCGATGTTACGCGCGGCACCGAAGAAGCGCTTCGGCTTCTCCAGGGCGTGGGCGTCGACACCACCAGTCAGCACCTTGCCGGAGCTCGGGATGACGGTGTTGTAGGCACGTGCCAGACGGGTGATGGAGTCCAGCAGGATGACCACGTCCTTCTTGTGCTCGACCAGGCGCTTGGCCTTCTCGATCACCATTTCGGCAACCTGCACGTGGCGGGTTGGCGGCTCGTCGAAGGTGGAGGCAACCACTTCGCCACGCACGGTGCGCTGCATTTCGGTCACTTCTTCCGGGCGCTCGTCGATCAGCAGGACGATCAGGTGGCACTCGGGATTGTTACGGGTGATGTTGGCCGCGATGTTCTGCAGCATGATCGTCTTGCCCGCTTTCGGCGGAGCAACGATCAGGCCACGCTGGCCTTTGCCGATCGGAGCGCACAGGTCGATGACGCGGCCGGTCAGGTCTTCGGTGGAGCCGTTACCGGCTTCCATCTTCAGGCGCTTGTTCGGGAACAGCGGCGTCAGGTTTTCGAACAGGATCTTGTTCTTCGCGTTTTCCGGGCGGTCGAAGTTGATGGTGTCGACCTTCAGCAGGGCGAAGTAACGCTCCCCTTCCTTCGGCGGACGAATCTTGCCGACGATGGTGTCACCGGTACGCAGGTTGAAACGGCGGATCTGGCTGGGCGAGACGTAGATGTCGTCAGGGCCGGCCAGGTAGGACGCATCAGCCGAACGCAGGAAACCGAAACCATCCTGGAGAATCTCCAGCACGCCGTCACCCGAGATCTCTTCGCCGCTTTTCGCGTGCTTCTTCAGCAGGGCGAAAATCACGTCCTGTTTGCGCGAACGGGCCATGTTTTCGATGCCCATCTGTTCGGCCATTTCCAAAAGATCGGTAATCGGCTTTTGCTTGAGTTCAGTCAGGTTCATAAGGGGAGTGACGTAATCATGTAAGAAGGGAGAATTAAGCTTCTGGCTTAATGAGGCCGCGCCGCTAGATGGCGACAGGATCGCGTACTGATTCGAATTAGGGATGCTTCGGCGACGGCGTGTAGAGGGCACTGGAGACGCAGTGCGAGGCCGAATGTAACACTTGCTTTTTTCTGCGTCTAGTGCTCTGAAAAAGAAAAGCCCCGCATCTGCGGGGCTTTTTCACATCACAGGTGGGCGTCGAGGAACGCGGCCAGCTGCGATTTGGACAGGGCGCCGACCTTGGTGGCTTCGACGTTGCCGTTCTTGAACAGCATCAGCGTCGGGATACCACGCACGCCGTGCTTGGCCGGGGTTTCCTGGTTCTCGTCGATGTTCAGCTTGGCGACGGTCAGTTTGCCCTCGTAGGTGGAGGCGATGTCGTCCAGTACCGGAGCGATCATCTTGCATGGACCGCACCATTCAGCCCAGTAGTCGACCAGTACGGCGCCTTCGGCCTTAAGGACATCGGCTTCGAAGGAGGCGTCGGTGACATGTTTGATCAGATCGCTGCTCATGGATATCTCCAGGGTCGTAAGCAAAAAAACGTGGCCCATGATAGCCGTACCCACGCCCGACAGGAAGCCACGGACGATTGAGTGTAACTATAGTTGTGCAAGACGCCACGAATCGAAACTGTCATGCAAACGTCATAGCATCGAATGGCACATTGCCTTGCATCAAGGCCAGCTCAACGGCTGTGTACCACGCGTTGGCGACAGCCTGCTATCGTGGCACGATTGCCGGGTTAACGACCGAGAACAACCAGATCATGCCGCATACCATCGCGAAGAACCTGTCCCTGATCGCCGCCATCGACCTTGGCTCCAACAGCTTTCACATGGTCGTGGCCAAGGCCCACCATACCGAAATCCGCATTCTCGAGCGGCTCGGCGAGAAGGTTCAGCTGGCCGCCGGCATCGACGAAGAACGCAAGCTCAGTGAAGAGGCAATGGAACGAGGCCTGGATTGCCTCAAGCGCTTTTCCCAACTGATCAACGGCATGCCGGCAGGCTCGGTGCGTATCGTCGGTACCAACGCCTTGCGCGAAGCGCGCAACCGCAACGAATTCATCCAGCGCGCCGAAGCCATCCTTGGCCACCCGGTCGAGGTAATCTCTGGCCGTGAAGAAGCGCGCCTGATCTACCTGGGCGTGTCGCACACCCTGGCCGATACCCCCGGCAAACGCCTGGTGGCCGATATCGGCGGCGGCAGTACCGAGTTCATCATCGGCCAGCGCTTCGAGCCGCTGCTGCGCGAAAGCCTGCAGATGGGCTGCGTCAGCTTCACCCAGCGCTACTTCCGCGACGGCAAGATCACCCCGGCCCGCTACGCCCAGGCCTACACCGCCGCGCGCCTGGAGCTGATGAGCATCGAGAATGCCCTGCACCGCCTGACCTGGGACGAGGCCATCGGCTCGTCCGGTACCATTCGTGCCATCGGCGCAGCCATCAAGGCAGGTGGTCTGGGCAATGGCGAGGTCAACGCCGAGGGGCTGGCCTGGGTCAAGCGCAAGCTGTTCAAGCTGGGCGAGGTCGACAAGATCGACTTCGAAGGCGTCAAGCCGGACCGCCGCACCATCTTCCCGGCGGGCCTGGCGATTCTCGAAGCGATCTTCGATGCCCTGGAACTGCAGCGCATGGACCACTGCGACGGTGCCCTGCGCGAAGGTGTGCTGTTCGACCTGCTGGGCCGCCACCACCACGAAGACGTGCGCGAACGCACACTGAACTCGCTGATGGAGCGCTACCACGTGGACCAGGGCCAGGCCGCGCGCGTCGAACGCAAGGCGTTACACGCCTTCGACCAAGTGGCCGACGCGTGGGATCTCAAAGACGGGAACTGGCGCGATCTGCTGGGCTGGGCGGCAAAAGTGCACGAAATCGGCCTGGATATCGCTCACTACCACTACCATAAACACGGCGCCTACCTGATCGAGCACTCCGACCTGTCGGGCTTCTCCCGCGAGGACCAGCAGATGATGGCCTTGCTGGTGCGCGGCCACCGCCGCAACATCCCCAAGGACAAGATCGCCGAACTAGGTGAGGAAGGGGTCAAGCTGCTGCGCCTGTGCGTGCTGCTGCGCTTCGCCATCCTGTTCCACCACATCCGTGGCAACCAGCAGATGCCGAAGGTCGAGCTCAAGGCTGCCGACAGCAGCCTAGACGTGGCCTTCCCCGAGGGCTGGCTGGAACAGAACCAGCTGACCCAGGCCGACTTCGCCAACGAGGCGGAGTGGCTGGCCCGGGTCGGCTTCGTCCTCAGCGTACGTTGAGGACCGGGTTGCTCAGGCGCTCCAGCAGGGTCGCCTGGGCACTGCGCGGGTTCTGGTTGCCGGTTGGTGTGCTGCGCACGTAGCGCCCGTCCGGCTGCAGGGTCCAGGCGTGGGTGTTGTCGGTCAGGTAGCCTTCCAGCTCCTTCTTCACCCGCAGCAACAGCTTCTTGCCTTCCACCGGGAAGCAGGTCTCGACACGCTTGTCGAGGTTGCGCTCCATCCAGTCGGCACTGGACAGATAGATCTGCTCTTCGCCGCCATTGAGGAAGTAGAACACCCGCGTGTGCTCGAGGAAGCGGCCGATGATCGAGCGCACCTGAATGTTGTGCGAAACCCCCGGAATGCCTGGGCGCAGGCAGCACATGCCACGCACCACCAGGTCGATCTTCACGCCCGACTGGCTGGCTTTGTACAGCGCCTTGATGACCTTGGCGTCGGTCAGCGAGTTGAACTTGGCGATGATATGCGCCGGCTTGCCTTCGAGGGCGAACTGGGTTTCCCGCGCGATCATGTCGAGCATGCCCTTCTTCAGGGTGAACGGCGCGTGCAGCAGCTTCTTCATGCGCAGGGTCTTGCCCATGCCGATCAGCTGGCTGAACAGCTTGCCGACGTCCTCGGTGAGGGCGTCGTCGGAGGTCAGCAGGCTGTAGTCGGTGTACAGGCGGGCGTTGCCGGCGTGGTAGTTACCAGTGCCCAGGTGCGCATAACGCACGATCTCGCCCTGCTCGCGGCGCAGGATCAGCATCATCTTAGCGTGGGTCTTGAAGCCGACCACGCCGTAGATCACCACCGCACCGGCCGCTTGCAGGCGGCTGGCCATCTGCAGGTTGGACTCTTCGTCGAAGCGCGCCCGCAACTCGATCACCGCGGTGACCTCCTTGCCGTTACGCGCTGCGTCCACCAGCGCGTCGACGATTTCCGAGTTGGCCCCGGAACGGTACAGGGTCTGGCGCACGGCAAGCACGTGCGGGTCCTTGGCGGCCTGCCGCAGCAGGTCGATCACCGGGGTGAAGGACTCGAACGGGTGCATCAGCAGGATGTCCTGCTTGCCGATCACGCTGAAGATATTGTCGGCGTTCTGCAGCAGCTTGGGGATCGCCGGGGTGAACGGCGTGTACTGCAGCTCTGGGTGGCTGTCCAGGCCGGTGATGCTGAACAGGCGGGTAAGGTTGACCGGGCCGTTGACCTGGTACAGCTCGCTTTCGCTGAGGCTGAACTGCTTGAGCAGGTAGTCCGACAAGTGTTTCGGGCAGGTGTCGGCGACCTCCAGGCGCACTGCGTCACCGTAGCGGCGCGAGAACAGCTCGCCGCGCAGGGCGCGGGCCAGGTCATCGACCTCTTCGGAGTCCAGCGCCAGGTCGGCGTTACGGGTCAGGCGGAACTGGTAGCAGCCCTTCACCTTCATGCCCTGGAACAGGTCGTCGGCGTGCGCGTGGATCATTGACGACAGGAACACATAGTTGGCGCCAGGGCCACCCACCTCTTCCGGCACGCGGATGACCCGCGGCAGCAGGCGCGGGGCCGGAATGATCGCCAGGCCCGAATCGCGACCGAAGGCGTCGACACCCTCGAGCTCGACGATGAAGTTGAGGCTCTTGTTCACCAGCAGCGGGAACGGGTGAGTAGGGTCGAGGCCGATCGGGGTGATGATCGGGGCGATTTCGTCGCGGAAGTAGCGGCGCACCCAGGTCTTGAGCTTGGGGGTCCAGTGACGCCGGCGGATGAAGCGGATATGGTGCTTCTCCAGCTCGGGCAGCAGCACATCGTTGAGGATTGCGTACTGGCGCTCCACTTCACTGTGCACCAGGTCGCTGATACGCGCCAGCGCCTGGTGCGGCTGCAGGCCGTCCGCACCGGCCTGTTCACGAGCAAAGTTGATCTGCTTCTTCAGGCCGGCGACTCGGATCTCGAAGAACTCGTCGAGGTTGCTGGAGAAGATCAACAGGAACTTGAGGCGCTCTAGCAGCGGGTAGCTCTCGTCCAGCGCCTGCTCCAGGACGCGGATATTGAACTGCAACTGGGAGAGTTCGCGATGAATGTACAGGCTGCTGTCGTCCAGGCCCGGGATGATGATCGCCGGGGCCGGCGCGGGTGCCGGAGCCGCAGTCTCTGCCACCGGTTCCACGGCAGGCAGGGGCGCCGGCGGCAGGTCTGGCGGGGTCTGCACCATCTCTTCGGGGAGTTCCTGAGCATCCTTGATCGCGACAGGGGTTAGCACTTCATTATTCATCTGGCGTTCCTGAGGACGTTAACGCCCTATCATCTATTGAGCGGCAAGATAAGCGCCCATTATGACGCCTGTGTTACATGTCAGGGCAAGCCATGGCGCATGGCTTCTGGCATTCTCCGAGCAGGAATTGTTCATGTCGAGACACATTTGGACACTTTCACGAACGCGCGCGAAGGGGTAGGCTTCGCGTTCATTTCGCCAGCACCTCAGAAAATGCTTCAACAATTCCTGCAGGATTTCGGCTACTTCGCCCTTTTTCTAGGCACCTTCTTCGAAGGCGAGACCATCCTGGTGCTTGCGGGATTCCTTGCGTTCCGCGGTTACATGGACATCAACCTGGTGTGCCTGGTGGCTTTTTTTGGCAGCTATGCCGGCGACCAGCTGTGGTATTTCATGGGCCGACGCCACGGGCGCAGGATACTGGCACGCAAACCGCGCTGGCAGGCGATGGGTGACCGGGCGCTGGACCACATCCGTCGCCACCCCGACATCTGGGTACTGAGTTTCCGCTTCGTCTATGGCCTGCGCACGGTCATGCCGGTGGCCATTGGCCTGTCCGGCTACCCGCCACGCCGCTATCTGCTGCTGAATGGTCTTGGCGCGGCCATCTGGGCAGTGGCTCTGGGCGCGGCCGCGTATCACTTCGGCGCCATTCTCGAAGGCCTGCTGGGCAACGTGAAGCGCTACGAGCTATGGGTGCTCGGTGGCCTGTTGGCGTTGGGCGGCCTGCTGTGGCTGCGTCGGCGCTTCCGCACATTGCGCGCGGAGCGCAAGGCGGCGGGCAAGGCCCAGCCCCCAGAGGCTGAGCAAGCTGTAAACCACGAGCAGCAACCAGGCCAGCGGCACGACCACCGCTAGGCCCAGTGCGCCTGCCAGGTACAGCGCCGGCGCATTCGCCAGCAGCCGTAACAGCTCCAGGCGCACGGCCCATGGTCGGTTCTCCAGCAGCGCGCCAAGCACGAACAAGCCAAACGCCATCAGCGCCCAGCCGAGCACCAGGGCGGCAGTTGGCACGCGATCGGCCACCTCCATCAGATAGCTGCCCAGCGCCACGTAACCCACGAATTGCGCCGCCACATAGGCCTGCTGCGCACGGCCCAGGGCAACCGCGAACTTGCGAAACAACGCCAGGTCCTGCTTGGCCTGCGGGTAGCGTGCGGCCACATCGGCCGGCCGCCAGCCGGTGGGCATGAACCAGATTCGCAGTTTGTCCCACGGGCTGTCGGCACGTCGGGCGTCGTGCCAGAGCTGGGCATAGAACTGCAGGTTTGCCCACAGCGGGTTCCAGCTGGCCAGCGGCGTGGTCACCCCGAACACCACCGGCTCGGCCGGGTCTTCCTCTTTGAAGGTGCCGAACAGACGATCCCAGAGAATGAACACGCCGCCGTAATTGCGATCCAAGTAAGCAGGATTTTGCGCATGGTGGACGCGATGGTTGGATGGCGTGATCAACACCCACTCGAGCCAGCCCAGCTTGGGAATATGCCGGGTATGCACCCAGAACTGGTACAGCAGGTTGAGCGACGCCACCGTGATGAAAACCAGCGGCGGCACACCGAGCATCGCCAGCGGCAGGTAGAACAGCCACGAGAAGATGAACCCGCTGCTGGTCTGCCGCAGCGCCGTGGTGAGGTTGTATTCCTCGCTCTGGTGATGCACCGAGTGCGCAGCCCACAGCACGTTGCGCTCGTGGCCCAGACGATGCAGCCAGTAGTAGCAGAAGTCGTACAACACAAAAGCCAGCAGCCACACCCACCAGGCCTGCGGCGGCAGGCGCAGCAACGCCATGTGCTCGAACACCAGGGCATAGGTCACCAGCCCCACCCCTTTGGTCAGCAACCCGGTACTGGTCGACAGCGCACCGGTGCTGAGGCTGTTGATCGAGTCGGCCAGGGTGAAGTTGCGCTGGCCGCGCACACGGTCGGCCAGCAGTTCGACGGCGATCAGCACGAAGAAGAACGGCACGGCCAGCAGGATCAGGTCCATGGGTACGACCTCAGGCGTTGTTCGCCAAGATTAGGCCGCGCTTGCAGGAATCCCTATGGCTACATCTGCCAAACTAGAGGACATTTAGCGCCTCGACACTGGAGTAAAAAGCATGACAAAAAAAGTAGCGGTGATTCTTTCCGGCTGCGGCGTTTATGACGGCGCCGAAATCCACGAAAGCGTGATCACCCTGCTGCGCCTCGACCAGCGTGGTGCGCAGGTGCAGTGCTTCGCGCCGAACATTGCGCAGATGCACGTGATCAACCACCTGACTGGCGAGGAAATGCCCGAATCGCGCAATGTACTGGTGGAGTCGGCGCGCATTGCCCGCGGTGAGGTCAAGGACATCCGCGAAGCCAAGGCCGAAGACTTCGACGCATTGATCGTGCCAGGCGGTTTCGGGGCGGCGAAGAACCTGTCCAACTTTGCCGTGGAAGGCGCCAACTGCAGCGTCCACCCGGATGTGCTGGCCCTGGCCGAAGCCTTTGCCGATGCCTGCAAGCCGGTTGGCCTGATCTGCATCTCGCCGGCGCTGGCAGCGAAGATCTATGGCCCTGGCGTGGTCTGCACCATCGGTACCGACGCTGGCACTGCGGCGGCCGTGACGAAGATGGGTGGCACTCATGAAGAGTGCGATGTCCACGATATTGTCGAGGACACCCAGCGCAAGCTGGTGACCACCCCGGCGTACATGGAGGCCAAGTCGATCAGTGAAGCGGCTGGCGGGATCTACAAGCTGGTGGATCGGGTGCTGGAGCTGACGCACGAGTAACGGGTGCAAGATTCAGAATCTGACGCGGTCCCCGTGGGAGCGGCCTTGTGTCGCGAAAGGGCCGCAGCGCGGCCCCGGCAATTTATGCGGCGAAGCTGAAATCCTGGGGCCGCTTCGCGGCCCTTTCGCGACACAAGGCCGCTCCCACACGTCGTGTCCATACCGCCAGCCGGGTCGCTTCAGGGTTTGGACAACCGGGCAATGATCCGGTCCAGCGCATTGGCAAACGCCTGCTTCTCGCGCTCGCCATAAGGCGCCTGCCCTCCCCCCACCTGGCCCTGCTCGCGCAGCTCGGTGAACAGGTTGCGCGCCGCCAGCCGATCACCCATGTTGCGCTCGTCGAACTCGCGCCCGCGCGGGTCCAGTGCCGCCACGCCCTTTTTCACCAGGCGGTCGGCCAACGGCACGTCACTGCAGATCACCAGCTCGCCAGGCACGGCGTGCTCCACCAGGTAATCATCGGCCGCGTCCATGCCGCTGGGCACCACGATCAGGCGCACGATCGCGAACGCCGGCTTGGCCACAGCCTGGCCCGCCACCATCACTACCTCGAACTTGCGCTTGAGGGCGAACTTGACGATCAGATCCTTGGCCGCCTTGGGGCAGGCGTCGGCATCGATCCACACACGCATCGGAGAACCTCGCAATCAGCTTGAGCCCCCCATCATGCCTCAAGCGCAACGAAAGCTGCAGCCGCCGCCCACGCGCGCTGGAAAAATGGCGCCAATATTTCAATTGCCGCTTATCCGACCCCGCTACTCAGGCTACACTCGCCACAGCTCCGCTGGCCTGCCCGAGTGCGCAATGAACCACCCCCACGAAATCCGCCCCGACCTGGACGAAGGCATCGACCGCAAGGTCCTGGCGACATTGCGTGCGCGCTTCCTGCGGCTCAACCAGGGCCGGCTGCAGCGGGCCCTGGAGGGCCTGTCGACGCGCCAGCAACAGGTGCTGACGCTGCTGCCGCTGCTGTTTCATGTGAACCATCCGTTACTGCCGGGCTATGTCTCCGGCAGCACCCCCGCAGGCGTATCGGGCTACGAGCCAAGCGCCGACCTGGTAGTCGAGGCCCAGCGCCTTGCCCGCTCCTTCACCTACAAGGCCCGCCATGGCAACCCGCCACAGCCCATCCACGGCCTGTTCCTGATGGGCAGCCTGGGCTCGCTGGCGCAAGCCGAGCAAAGCGACATGGACCTGTGGGTGTGCCATGCGCCCGGCCTGGCCGACGAGCTGCTGGGTGAACTGCGCCGCAAATGCCAGTTGCTGGAGGCATGGGCGGAAAGCCTGGGTGCCGAGGCACACTTCTTCCTGATCGACACGCAAGGTTTCGCCCAGGGCCAACGCGAGGGCCAGCTCGGTTCCGACGATTGCGGTACCACCCAGCACTACCTGCTGCTGGACGAGTTCTACCGCACTACTATCTGGCTGGCCGGGCGCACACCACTGTGGTGGCTGGTGCCGGTCTACCAGGAGCACGATTACCACGCCTATACCCAGACACTGCTGTCCAAACGTTTCATTCGCAGCCAGGACGCCCTCGACCTCGGCAACCTGGCGCACATTCCGCCCGGCGAGTTCGTCGGCGCTGGCTTGTGGCAACTGTTCAAAGGCATCGACTCGCCCTACAAGTCGCTGCTCAAGCTGCTGTTGACCGAGGCCTATGCCAGCGAACACCCCGCCGTACGCTGCCTGAGCCTGGACTACAAGCAAGCAGTGTTCGCCAACCAGCTCGACCTCGACGAGCTGGACCCCTACGTGATGGTGTACCGGCGCATCGAGCATTACCTGCTGCAGCGTGGCGAACACACGCGCCTGGAGCTGGTGCGGCGCAGCCTGTACCTGAAGGTGAACAAGAAACTCAGCGACCCGGCCCGGGCCAATGGCTGGCAGCGCCGGCTGTTGCAGCGCCTGGCCGACGAGTGGGGCTGGGACGAGCGCCAGTTGGCCCTGCTGGACAGTCGCAACCAATGGAAAGTGCAGCAGGTTGCCGTCGAGCGCCGTGAACTGGTGGCCGAACTGAACCACAGCTATCGCTTCCTCAGCGAATTCGCCCGCACCCAGAACGCCAGCAGCCGCGCCGACCAGCGCGATCTGAATGTGCTGGGCCGACGCCTTTATGCAGCCTTCGAGCGCCGCGCCGGCAAGGTCGAAGTGATCAACCCCGGCATCGCCCCAGACCTGGCCGAGGACACCCTGACCCTGGTCCAGGCGCCTAACCGCAGGGAGCCCGGCAGCTACCACTGGGAGCTATACACCGGCAACCTGAGCCCCCATGAGGTGGACCACTTCAGCCCGCTCAAGCGTTGCCGCGAGCTGCTCGAACTGCTGACCTGGGCCCACCGCAACGGGGTGATCGACAGCAGCACGCGCCTGGCGCTACACCCAGGCGTCAGCGACCTCAGCGAATTCGAGCTGTTCAACCTGGTCGGCTGCCTGCAGCAGAGCATTCCCCTGCCCTTGCCGACCGTCAGCGAGGTGCGTCTGCTGCAACCCAGCGTTGCCGAAGAGGTGCTACTGCTGGTCAACGTAGCCATCGACCCGCTGCGCCACCACCGCGACCTGAACATTCTGATGACCACCGAGCGTACCGACTCGCTGAGCTATGCAGGCGTGCGCGAAAACCTTGTCCTGACTCTGGACCAGGTCACGCTCAACAGCTGGAACGAGGTACTGGTCCAGCGCTATGACGGCGAGCACGCGCTGGTGCGCTGCCTGCGCGACTTCCTCAACAGCCCCGTGCTGCGCGGCCACCGACCGAGGGTGCGGGTGCGCTGCTTCTGCCAGAGCCGCGCCCAGGCCATCGGCCAACGCGTTGAGGAAATCTTCGACACAGTGCAGCTGCTGCTGGACCAGGGCCTGAACCACCGCTACCTGCTGCAGGTGGCCCAGCACACCCATGTGCTGGAGCTGCTGGCCGGGCATGTCAAACTCACCACCCTGGCCGAGCACGAGGCACTGCTGGAGCATCTGGGCGAAGAGCGTAGCGCTTACAGCCCGCTGTACCTGGATGCCAACGCCCTGCAGGACCACGACCTGCACCTGGTGCTGGAGCAGGGCCGGCCGGCCTGCATCCAGGTGTTCTACCGCCTGCAGGGTGGCTGGGCCGAGCTTTACGTGCTGGATGAATACAACGCCCTGTGGCAGCAACGCCTGCCGCTGCACGATGAAGCCCACCTGCTGTTGCCGCTGCAGCGCTTTCTGCGCTCGGTGGTGATGCGCCGTGATGCCCGGCTGCCGCTGGATACCCAGCGCGCGGCCTCACTGGACATCCACTACGCGCAACTGTTGCCCTCCGGGCCAGGCAAGGCGCGCAGCATCGAGCCGCGCCAGGCTCCCGTCGAGGGTAGCGACCAGCCCTACTATGAAGTGCAGGCGATCATCCAGGCCGGGGTGGCGGGCGCGGCGCACGTGACGCTGTATTGCGACCAGCAGGAGTTTTCCGAACTGGAGCATGGTGAACAGCTGTATGCGGTGGTGGCCCGGAAGATCATCGGGCAGCGACGTGGCTCAGGGCAGTACCGCTGCTACATCACTGACCTGGATTTGTCCGAGTTGCTGGATGACCAGCTGGGGTCGACGCAGCTGTACCTGCGCTACAAGCGGGAGCTGGAGCAGGCCTTGAACGAGGGGTTGGAGCAAGTCTTGGCGGTGGGATCCTGAATTCGCAGCACAAGGCTGCTCCTACAGGTTGAAATGCGCTCTCTTGTAAGAGCAGCCTTGTGCTGCGAATGGGCCGCAAAGCGGCCCCTGGCCCTTACAGATCGAAATCGCCCGCCGCTTCCGGTTGATATTCCACTTCCAGCAGCTTCAGCTTGAGGGTCCTGCCCCCCGGGGCCGGCCAGTCGATCTGCTCGCCCACCGACAACCCCAGCAAGGCGCAACCAATCGGCGCCAGGATCGAGACGTTGCCTTCCTGCCCGGCATCCTTCGGGTACACCAGGGTCAGGTGGTAGTCCTTGCCGCTGGCTTCTTCACGGCAGTGCACGCGCGAGTTCATGGTCACCACGCCAGCCGGAACTTCCTCGTGACCGACCACCTGCTCGGCGCGGTCCAGCTCGTCCTGCAGGGCGAGCACACCCGGCGTACTCTCGTCGAGGCTGTCGATCAGACGCTCCAGACGTTGTACGTCCAATCGGGTGAGGATGAGGGAAGGCTTGGTACTCATGATCCAGTCAGACTCCTTTGAACAGGCGATTTTCATCATGCAGATAAAGCAAAACCCCGCCCAAGGGCGGGGTTTGTGATGGCTTTGGCGTCACCGACGCAGAACCCGACGTTACCACAGCCGGGTAAATACTCAAGCCCCTGCGATCAGTGTGCCTTAGCCTGGTCGCGCAGGACCTGGGCCTCGCGGCAAATCTGCCGACGCCGTTCGTCATCGGCCGAACGCCATTCGCGGATGTGCTCGACATGCCGGTGGCAACCCGTGCAGACACGCTGTTCGTCCAGCCGGCAAATGCTGATGCAGGGCGACGGCACTGCGGGGCTGACGTTGCTGTAGAGCGGTTTGGGCGGACGGGCCGGCGTACTGCTCATGTCAGATCTCGTCGAAGTCCAGCTTCTCGCCGGCCCGTTCCCAGACGATGCGCTCGAGCATTTCGCCCAGCAATTCCTCGCTCTTTTCGCACACCCACTTGCCGCTGTCTTCGTCGTAGTCGAAGTGGAAACCGCCGGAGCGGTCGGCCAGCCACAGCTGGCGCAGCGGCTCCTGGCGGCTGAAGATCAACTGGGCGCCGCCTTCGAACTTGACGGTGAGGACGCCGGCGGAGTTCTCCATGTCCAGGTCCAGGCCGCTCTCGTCGAACAGGTCCTCCAGGGCCTGTTGGGTCGCGTCGACCAGATCATGGAAACGCGCTTCACTCAAACTCATTGCAGGAACCTCGAAATTGGCTGCGTTACAGGCAAGCCCGGCAAGATACGGGCGCTTGCCGCCGAATGCAAAGGTTTAGCCGCTACCTTCACTGGCATGAACTCAAAGCCAGCGCAGTACCTGTGGGAGCGGGCATGCCCGCGAATCAGGCGCCGCGGTGTGTGGCACCGGCTTTGCCGGTGTTCGCGGGCATGCCCGCTCCCACAGGTACTGCGAAAGGGCCCTTGCAGGCGGTAAGAATAGCCCGCCCGGCGGGCCGGCCCTTGCATAGGCAAGCCGCCGGTCGCTCGGTATACTCGGGCGCAATACTGCATATTTCTAAGGATTTCACCCATGAAGCGCCTGATTTCCTCCCTCGCGGCGCTGGTCGCTGTTGCCTGCCTCGTTTCGGCCTGCGGCCAGAAAGGCCCGCTGTATCTGCCAGAAGACGGCGATAACGGCAAAGCGCACAAGTCGCACCAGCACCAGCCAAAAGCCAAGCCGGCCCCGGTACAAGAGCAGCAGCCAGAGCCCGAGCTCGAGCCCGAGCAGTCGCCAGCGCAGTAAGGAAACCAGATGAACGCTTTCAACTACCGCGACGGCGAGCTGTTCGCGGAAGGCGTGGGCCTGGCGGCCATCGCCGAACGCTACGGCACCCCGACCTACGTGTACTCGCGCGCCCACATCGAGGCCCAGTACCGTAGCTACGCCGACGCCCTGCAAGGCACCGAGCACCTGGTGTGCTTCGCGGTCAAGGCCAACTCCAACCTCGGCGTGCTGAACGTGCTGGCGCGCCTGGGCTCAGGCTTCGACATCGTCTCTGGCGGTGAGCTGGAGCGCGTGCTGGCCGCAGGCGGCCGTGCCGACCGCGTGGTGTTCTCCGGCGTCGGCAAGACCAGCGACGACATGCGTCGTGCCCTGGAAGTCGGTGTGCACTGCTTCAACGTCGAATCCACCGACGAACTGGAGCGCCTGCAAATGGTGGCCGCCGAGATGGGCAAGGTTGCCCCGGTCTCGCTGCGGGTCAACCCAGATGTCGACGCTGGCACCCACCCGTACATCTCCACCGGCCTGAAAGAGAACAAGTTCGGCATCGCCATCGCCGACGCCGAGGCCATCTACGTGCGCGCCGCGCAGCTGCCGAACCTGGAAGTGGTCGGTGTCGACTGCCACATCGGTTCGCAACTGACCACCGTCGAGCCTTTCCTCGATGCCCTCGACCGCCTGCTGGTGTTGGTCGACCGCCTGGCCGAGTGTGGCATCCACCTGCGCCACCTGGACCTGGGTGGCGGTGTCGGCGTGCGTTACCGCGATGAGGAGCCACCGCTGGTGGCCGAGTACATCAAGGCCATCCGCGAGCGCGTCGGCGACCGCGACCTCGCCCTGGTGTTCGAGCCGGGCCGCTACATCGTGGCCAACGCCGGCGTCCTGCTTACCCGCGTGGAATACCTCAAGCACACCGAGCACAAGGACTTCGCCATCATCGATGCGGCGATGAACGACCTGATCCGCCCGGCCCTGTACCAGGCCTGGATGGGCGTCAGCCCGGTCAAGCCACGCACAGGCCAAGGCCGTGCCTACGACCTGGTCGGCCCGATCTGCGAGACTGGCGACTTCCTCGGCAAGGACCGCGTGCTGAACCTGGCAGAAGGTGACCTGCTGGCCGTACAGTCCGCGGGCGCCTATGGTTTTGTCATGAGCTCCAACTACAACACCCGTGGCCGTTGCGCTGAAATCCTGGTCGACGGCGACCAGGCCTTCGAAGTACGCCGCCGCGAGACCATCGCCGAATTGTACGCTGGCGAAAGCCTGCTGCCGGAGTAAGCCCATGCTGCTGCGTTTTACCAAGATGCATGGGCTGGGCAACGACTTCATGGTCCTCGACCTGGTCAGCCAGCACGCGCACATTCAGCCCAAGCACGCCAAGCAATGGGGTGACCGCCACACCGGCATCGGCTTCGACCAGTTGCTGATCGTCGAGGCGCCGAACAACCCGGAAGTGGATTTCCGCTACCGCATCTTCAATGCCGACGGTTCCGAGGTCGAGCAGTGCGGCAACGGTGCGCGCTGCTTCGCCCGCTTCGTGCTGGACAAGCGCCTGACCGCAAAAAAGCGCATCCGCGTGGAAACCAAGAGCGGCATCATCGAACTGGACGTGCAGAACGACGGCCAGGTCAGTGTCGACATGGGCCCGCCGCGCTTCAACCCTGCCGAAATCCCCTTCGTCGCCGACGAGCAGGCGCTGAGCTACCCACTGGAAGTCGACGGCCAGGTGCATTCGATTGCCGCCCTGTCCATGGGTAACCCGCATGCCGTACTGCGTGTCGACGACGTGCGTACCGCCCCTGTGCACCAGCTGGGCCCGAAAATCGAGAACCACCCACGCTTCCCGCAGCGGGTAAATGCCGGCTTCCTCCAGGTCATCGACCGCCACCGCGCCAACCTGCGTGTATGGGAGCGTGGTGCGGGCGAAACCCAGGCCTGCGGCACCGGTGCCTGCGCCGCCGCCGTGGCGGCGATCAGCCAGGGCTGGATGGACTCCCCGGTGTCCCTCGACCTGCCTGGTGGCCGCCTGCACATCGAATGGTCCGGCCCCGGCAAGCCCGTGCTGATGACCGGCCCAGCCGTACGCGTCTACGAAGGACAGGTTCGTCTCTAAGCGAGTAACCGCCATGACCGATCAGCCCCAGGTTGTACCCAAGCAGTCCGCCGAGCTCGATGCCGAAGCGGTGGTCGCCTACCTGCGCGCCCACCCCACCTTCTTCGCCGAACACGACGAGCTGCTGATCGAACAGCGCATCCCGCACCAGCGGGGCGACAGCGTGTCGCTGGTGGAGCGCCAGCTCAAGCTGCTGCGCGACCGCAACATCGAGATGCGCCACCGCCTGTCGCAACTGATGGACGTGGCCCGCGACAACGACCGGCTGTTCGACAAGACCCGCCGGCTGATCCTCGACCTGCTCGACGCTGGCAGCCTGGAAGAAGTGGTGATGGCAGTCGAAGACAGCCTGCGCCAGGAATTCCAGGTGCCCTTCGTCAGCCTGATCTTGTTCGGCGAAAATGTCGCGCCGGTCGGGCGCTGGGTGAGCAACGCCGAAGCGCAGCAGGCCATCGGGGCCCTGCTGGGCGGCGGCAAGACGGTCAGCGGCAACTTGCGCGAGCACGAGCTGGCCTTCCTGTTCGGTGAAGAACAGCGCCGGGAGGTAGGCTCCAGCGCCGTGGCTGCCCTGGAATACCAGGGCCTGCACGGGGTGCTGGCGATCGGCAGCCGCGACCCGCAACACTACAAGAGCAGCGTCGGTACCCTGTTCCTTGGCTACATTGCCGAGGTACTTGGCCGCGTTGTCCCACGCGTTACCCAGACCCTGCGCCCGGTACGCTGATGGAACACCAGCTGGAGGCTTATTGCGCACACCTGCGCAACGAGCGCCAGGTGTCCGAGCACACCCTGCTGGGCTACCGTCGCGACCTGGACAAGGTGGTTGCATACTGCAAGGAGCACGGCATTGCCAGTTGGCAGGCGCTGCAAATTCAGCAGCTGCGCCAGCTGATCGCCCGCCAGCACCATCACGGCCAGTCCTCGCGCAGCCTGGCCCGGCTGCTGTCGGCGGTGCGTGGCCTGTACCGCTATCTCAACCGTGAAGGCCTGTGCCAGCACGACCCGGCCAGCGGCCTGAGCGCGCCCAAGGGCGAACGCCGGCTGCCCAAGGTGCTGGACACCGACCGCGCCCTGCAACTGCTCGATGGCGGTGTCGACGATGACTTCATCGCCCGTCGCGACCAGGCCATCCTTGAACTGTTCTATTCGTCGGGCCTGCGCCTGTCCGAACTGACCAACCTCGACCTCGATCACCTCGACCTCGCCGCCGGCCTGGTGCAGGTGCTGGGCAAGGGCGGCAAGGCCCGCGTGCTGCCGGTCGGCCGCAAGGCCCGCGAAGCCTTGCAGGCCTGGTACCGCCTGCGCGGCATCGGCAACCCACGCGACCGTGCAGTGTTCATCACCCGTCAGGGCAACCGCATCAGCCCACGCGCCGTCCAGCAACGGGTGAAGGCGGCTGGTGAGCGCGAGCTGGGCCAGCACCTGCACCCACACATGCTTCGCCACTCCTTCGCCAGCCACGTGCTGGAGTCGTCCCAGGACCTGCGCGCGGTGCAGGAGATGCTCGGCCACGCCGACATCGGCACCACGCAGATCTATACCCACCTGGACTTCCAGCATCTGGCCGCGGTGTACGACAGCGCCCACCCTCGGGCCAAACGCAGCAAAGGCACAGACCCATGAGCATCAAGCTGATCACCTTCGACCTCGACGACACCCTGTGGGATACCGCGCCGGTGATTGCCAGCGCGGAAGTCGTGTTGCGCGACTGGCTCGAAGCCAACGCCCCAATCCTTGGCGGCGTGCCGGTGGAGCACCTGTTCGCCATCCGCGAGCGCCTGGTGCAAGCCGAACCCGGCCTGAAGCACCGCATCAGCGCCCTGCGCCGACGCGTGCTGTTCCATGCCCTTGAAGAAGTCGGCTACAGCGAAAAGCATGCGCAGGAGCTGGCCAATGAAGGTTTCGAAGTATTCCTGCATGCCCGCCACCAGGTAGAGATTTTCCCGGAGGTGCAGCCGGTGCTGGAGATCCTTCGCCATAGCTACACCTTGGGCGTGGTCACCAACGGCAATGCGGACGTGAGCCGGCTGGGGCTGGCGGACTATTTCCGCTTTGCCCTGTGTGCCGAGGACCTCGGCATCGGCAAGCCGGACCCGGCGCCGTTCCTCGAAGCCCTGCGCCGCGGTGGCGTGGTCGCCAGCGCGGCGGTGCACATCGGTGACCACCCGGGCGATGACATCGCCGGCGCCCAGCGTGCCGGGCTGCGCGCGGTGTGGTTCAACCCGCAGGGCAAGCCTTGGGTAGGCGAGCAGGCGCCGGATGCCGAGATCCAGCGCCTGTCGCAGTTGCCCGACATCCTCGCACGCTGGCGCTGACAGGGGCCGGCCCATTCGCGGGTAAACCCGCTCCCACAGGTTCACCACTGCCCTCAGGTCCTGCGCCGTCCCTGTGGAAGCGGGTTCACCCGCGAAGAGGCCGGCACAGGCAACCCATAACCCGCAGACACAAAAAAGCCCGCAGCGACGGCGGGCTTTTTTAGATCAGCCACTCAGATAGGGCGGCTGCCGTACTTGTTGTCCGGCTTCTTGGGCGGGTCGGCGACCACGTTGGCCTCGACTTCCTGAACCTTGCCGCCGCGAGCGAGGAACTCTTCCATGGCCTTGGCCAGGGCGTCACGCTCCTTCTGCTTGGCTTCCATGCTCGGCATTTCGTCTACCGAGACTGCGGCCTTGGATTTGCCCTTGGCAGCGGGTGCCGGGCTGCTGTCGTCATCGCCAGCGTCTTCGGCGCCGTCATCAGCTGCCGCTTCGAGGCCTTCATCGCCCTCGTCTTCGTCGCCTACTTCGAGGTCATCATTTTCCAGATCGTCGTCGCTCATGTTCTACCTCATGACTTGCGAAAAGCAGGTTAGTTATAGACCAGTGCAGCCGTAGACCGGCAGCCACCAGTGAAAATTCAACTGGCCGTGGGTTAGGCCACTGCCCTAGGGTCGGCGCTCCTGATGGGAGGCGGCACCCAGCAGGCCCTGCTCCTGGCAGGACCTGACAAATCCTTTAGCCCCTGCTGGCCACACGCTATTGGCAAGCCTAGCAAAGGCTGGCGAAGCGTGTGGACTACTCGTCAAACACCCTTCGGCGCGCATTCTAGCGCGCCAGCAGAAAAAGCAAAGCACCATGAATGCTCTGCGTTTTGTAAGATTTCCGCCTACGTCGCGAACGTGTCGAATAAACCGTTTGCCGTGCGGGAAATGCTAAAAATCTGGCAAAAAAATGCCCGGCAAGCCGGGCAAGTTTTTACCGCGTCGCAGTTACAGGTTGTAGCCGCGCTCGTTGTGCTGAGCCAGGTCGAGGCCGACCGACTCTTCTTCTTCGCTGACCCGCAGGCCCATCACCAAATCCAGCACCTTGAGGATCACGTAGGTGACGATGGCGGTGTAGACCACGGTGAAGATCACGCCCTTGGCCTGGATCCAGACCTGCATGCCGATGTCGGTGACGGTACCGAAGCCGCCCAGCGCCGGGGCTGCGAACACACCGGTGAGGATGGCGCCGATGATACCGCCGATGCCGTGTACGCCGAACGCATCCAGCGAGTCGTCATAGCCCAGCTTGCGCTTGAGGCTGGTGGCGCAGAAGTAGCAGACCACACCCGAAACCAGGCCGATCACCAGGGCGCCCATGGGCCCTACGGTACCGGCAGCCGGGGTGATGGCGACCAGGCCGGCGACCACACCCGAAGCGATGCCCAGGGCGCTCGGTTTACCGTGGCCGATCCACTCGGCGAACATCCAGCCCAGGGCCGCGGCGGCGGTGGCGATCTGGGTCACCAGCATGGCCATGCCGGCGGTGCCGTTGGCGGCAGCGGCAGAGCCTGCGTTGAAGCCGAACCAGCCGATCCACAGCATGGCCGCGCCCATCAGGGTGTAGCCCAGGTTGTGCGGGGCCATCGGGGTGGTCGGGTAGCCCTTGCGCTTGCCCAGCACCAGGCAGCAGACCAGGCCAGCGATACCGGCGTTGATGTGCACCACGGTGCCGCCGGCGAAGTCCAGCACGCCCCAGTCCCACATCAGTGCACCGTCACCGCTCCAGACCATGTGCGCGATCGGTGCGTAGACCAGGGTGAACCAGATGCCCATGAACACCAGCATCGCGGAGAACTTCATGCGCTCGGCGAAGGCACCGACGATCAACGCCGGGGTGATGATGGCGAATGTCATCTGGAAGGTGATGAATACCGCTTCAGGGAACAGCGCGGCAGCCGAGGTCAGGTTCGAGGGCGTGACACCGGTGAGGAACGCCTTGGAGAAGCCGCCAACGAAAGAATTGAAGTTGAGCACGCCCTTTTCCATACCAGTGGTATCGAAGGCCATGCTGTAGCCGTAGACGACCCAGAGAATGCTCATCAGGCCAGTGATCGCAAAGCACTGCATCATCACTGACAGTACGTTCTTGGAACGCACCATGCCGCCATAGAACAGGGCCAGGCCGGGAATGGTCATGAACAGCACCAGCGCCGTTGCGGTCAGCATCCAGGCGGTGTCGCCGGAGTTCAGCGCTGGGGCAGCTTCCTCGGCCAGGGCAAGCCCGGGCATTACGAGGGACAATAGGGCTCCTAGCCCTGCGATCTTACGCAGAGTCATGTTGTTTTCTCCTGGGGCGTTGGGTTTGGTGAGGCTTTGTTGCTGCTTAGATCGCGTCGGTATCGGTTTCGCCGGTACGGATACGGATCGCCTGCTCCAGATTCACCACGAAAATCTTGCCGTCACCGATCTTGCCGGTGTTGGCTGCCTTGGTGATGGCTTCGATTACCCGATCAAGGTCCTTGTCATCGATGGCGACATCGATCTTCACCTTGGGCAGGAAATCGACCACGTATTCAGCACCGCGATACAGCTCGGTGTGGCCCTTCTGCCGACCGAAGCCTTTGACTTCGGTGACGGTGATGCCCTGCACGCCGATTTCCGACAGCGACTCGCGCACGTCGTCCAGCTTGAACGGCTTGATGATGGCTGTGACTAGCTTCATGAAACTCTCTCCCGATTTGGTGGACTTGCCCCAGGAAAACAAACCCGTCTCAAGTCTAAGCGCAGCGGTTGGCTTTGTAACGCGTCGTCGGCATCCGGCTCCGCGTGCGCACTGCCTGGTCACAAGGAACTGCATCAGTGCATGGCTCGCACTGGTCTTTGCAGAAACCTTGCCAGTTCCGTCAAAGCGCCAGAAAACAGTGAGTTATGTGAATCAGTCGGGATTGGCCAGTCGCCAGCATGGGAAACATGCACAATTTCGGTGCGCTCCGATGTGGCGCATTGCTCGAAAAACGTGCAACTGCGTTGCGAGGGCGAATGACTATTGTGGGCGCGGCCTTGAGCAATCAAGAGCCAGGTTCGCCCGTGCTACACTGCCGGCCATTTCCCAGTATCAGTGGACAGCCCCATGCTCGCGCCCAAAGCCCTTCTAGATGCCCTGAGCGACCAGGCCTCGCGCCTGTTCAGCAGCGATACAGCCCAGCCCCGTGCCGAACTGGAAAGCCAGTTCAAGCTGCTGATGCAAGGTGCCTTCAGCAAGCTGGACCTGGTCAGCCGCGAAGAATTCGACAGCCAGATGGTTGTGCTGGCGCGCACCCGCGCACGCCTCGAGGCATTGGAAAAACAAGTAGCCGAGCTGGAAGCCCGGCTTGACCCGACCCAACAGGATGAGTGAATGCAGCCCTCCAGCGCTTACTCGGTATTGTTGTTTTCCTACGGCACCCTGCAGGACAAGGCCGTGCAACTGGCCAACTTCGGCCGCGAACTGAGCGGGCAGGCCGACCGCATGCTGGGCTACCGCCAGGACTGGGTCGAGATCACCGACCCGGCCGTGCTGGCAGCCAGCGGCAAGTCCCATCACCCTATCGTTACCCCCAGCAACCAGGCCGACGACAGCGTGGCCGGCATGGTCTTCCAGATCAGCGAAGAAGAGCTGGCGGCAGCGGACCGCTATGAAGTCGCCGACTACAAGCGCGTGGCCGTCACCCTCGCTTCGGGCCTGACCGCCTGGGTTTATGTCCGCGCCTGAGTTCTTCGGGCGTGCAGCAGGCACGAACCCAACGGGGTAAGAATGCAATGGGCAACCCCCTGCCTGAAAAACTAGGACGCACACTTCTTGCGCCGACCCGGGTCGCCGTCGCTATGCTTGCAAAGCCGCAGGAAGCGGCCCTGTTCAGCGACAACGGAGCGTCCATGTCCCTAGCCCTCGTCCACAGCCGCGCCCAGGTGGGCGTGCAGGCACCGGCGGTCAGCGTCGAAACCCACCTGGCCAACGGTTTGCCCCATCTCACTCTGGTCGGCCTGCCGGAAACCACGGTCAAAGAGAGCAAGGACCGAGTGCGCAGCGCCATCGTCAACTCCGGTTTGAACTACCCGCAGCGGCGCATCACCCAGAACCTCGCCCCCGCCGACCTACCCAAGGATGGCGGGCGCTATGACTTGGCCATTGCTCTGGGCATCCTCGCCGCCGATGGCCAGGTGCCCGCAGCTACCCTTGCCGAGGTCGAATGCCTGGGCGAACTGGCGCTGTCTGGCAAATTGCGCCCGGTGCAGGGCGTGCTGCCCGCGGCACTGGCGGCACGCGAAGCAGGCCGGGCGCTGGTGGTGCCACGGGAGAATGCCGAAGAAGCCAGCCTGGCAGGCGGGCTGGTGGTGTATGCGGTGGGGCACCTGCTGGAACTGGTCGCCCACCTGAACGGCCAGGTGCCGTTGCCGCCGTATGCCGCCAACGGCCTGATCCTGCAGCAACGCCCGTATCCGGACCTGAGCGAGGTGCAGGGCCAACTGGCGGCCAAGCGCGCCCTGTTGCTGGCGGCGGCCGGGGCGCACAACCTGTTGTTCACCGGGCCTCCCGGTACCGGCAAGACCTTGCTCGCCAGCCGCCTGCCGGGGCTGCTGCCACCGCTGGACGAGCACGAGGCACTGGAAGTGGCGGCGATCCAGTCGGTCAGCGGCCACACGCCTCTGAGTAGCTGGCCGCAGCGGCCTTTTCGCCATCCACACCACTCCGCCTCCGGCCCGGCACTGGTCGGCGGCAGCAGCCGGCCACAACCGGGCGAAATCACCTTGGCCCACCATGGCGTGTTGTTTCTGGATGAACTACCGGAGTTCGAGCGGCGCGTGCTGGAAGTGTTGCGCGAGCCTCTGGAGTCGGGCGAGATCGTGATTGCCCGGGCCCGCGACAAGGTGCGTTTCCCCGCACGTTTCCAGCTGGTGGCGGCAATGAACCCCTGCCCTTGCGGCTACCTGGGCGACCCCACTGGCCGCTGCCGCTGCAGTACCGAGCAGATCGCGCGGTATCGCAACAAGCTGTCCGGGCCATTGCTGGACCGTATCGACCTGCACCTGACGGTTGCCCGGGAGAGCACCACGCTGAACAACCAGCCCTGCGGCGAGACCAGTGCCGATGTGGCAGCCAAGGTAGCCGAGGCACGTGAACTGCAACAGCGGCGGCAAGGGTGTGCGAATGCGTTTCTCGACCTTGAGGGGTTGCGCCGCCACTGTGGGTTGGCAGCGGCGGACCAGGCCTGGCTGGAGGGGGCATGTGAACGGCTGACCCTGTCGTTGCGCGCAGCACACCGGTTGCTGAAGGTGGCGCGGACGTTGGCGGATCTGGAAGGTAGCCAGACAATTGGCCGGGCGCATCTGGCCGAGTCCCTGCAGTACCGGCCGGGGAGCAGTTAGATTGCCGGGGCTGCTTTGCAGCCCATCGCCGGCAAGCCAGCTTGTGTCTTGAGAGGGGATTAGAATCTGAAGTGAGAGCGGTGAATGGCAAGCTGAATGCCAGAGGTGCCTTGAGCACGTGTGGGAGCACAAGCTGCCATTCACCGTTCCACTTTGGCGAGAGCCCGAACAGTTGGATGA